>NZ_JRJY01000080.1:88994-104493 GCF_000801015.1 Aeromonas sp. ZOR0001
CTTCGTTGCTCATGGCCGCCAGCGCGCGGATACGGGCCGGGCTGTCATACCACACCAGAGAACCGTGCTGACCGGGCAGCGGCAGGAAGGCCCGCGGGCCGCTCGGGGTGAACTGCTGCCAGGTGATATCTTCCTGCGCAAAGTCGGTGTCGATATTGATCAGCATGCAGTGCTGGCGGTACTCGAAGCGCGATACGCCGATACCCGCCAGCTTGCGGGTGTGGGATTCGGCACCGTCGCAGGCCAGCACCCAGCGGGCCGCCAGCTCGGAGCCATCATCCAGAGTCAGCACAGCTTCATCCGCACTCTGGCGCAGGCTGGTCACCGCCGCCGGGGTGTGGGTCTGGATGGTGGGAAAATCCTCCATCCGTTTGAGCAGGGCGAGCTGCACCAACCGATTTTCGATGATGTAGCCGAGCTGGGGCAGACCGAGATCGGCGGCATTGAAGCGGGTGGCAAAACCGTCCAGCTCCCAGGTCTCCAGTCGGCGGTAGGGGCAGAGCCGCATCTGCTGCAGATGGTGCCAGGCACCGGCCTGCTCCAGCAGCGCCACCGAGGCCTGACTGATGGCGGAGACCCGCAGATCCAGCGGCTGCTCCGGCGCGTAATGCTCCGGCAGTTGGGTCTCGATGACCCGCACCGAGAGGCCCTGAGCTGCCAGCAGACAGGCGGTGGCGGCGCCCACCATGCCGGCGCCGACGATGGCGATATCACACTGTTCCATACATTTATTCCTGAAAGGGTGCGTCCGGCGACAGCGCCCGGACGTGAACCGGATGGCAGCATGATAGCGCAAGGGCGGCTGATAAACAGTGAGACAAACGGGGAATTGCTGCGTCAAATCAAGGAGAAAGCTTATTGAGCTTGCAGGCAACAGGTATCGGGTGAGCACCATTGCCAGCTGGATATTAGCTAGGCAGTATCCAGATTGCAGAGTAAAATGCGCGGTCCTTTGACCATGCCGATTTCAAAACAAGTCAAGAGAAGCAATGAGCAAGAAACTTCACATTAAAACCTGGGGTTGCCAGATGAACGAGTATGACTCGTCCAAAATGGCCGACCTGTTGGATGCCAGCAATGGCTACACCCTTACCGAAGAGCCCGAAGAGGCAGATGTCTTGCTGCTGAATACCTGCTCCATCCGCGAAAAGGCGCAGGAGAAGGTGTTCCACCAGCTGGGACGCTGGAAAAAGCTCAAGGCCAACAAGCCCGGTCTGGTGATCGGCGTGGGTGGCTGCGTTGCCTCTCAGGAGGGCGATGCCATCCGCCAGCGCGCTCCCTATGTGGATATCGTGTTCGGCCCGCAGACCCTGCATCGCCTGCCCGCCATGATCAAGGAAGTGCAAGAGGGCCGTGGTGCCCAGGTTGATATCGCCTTCCCCGAGATCGAAAAATTCGACAGCCTGCCCGAACCGCGCGCCGAAGGGGCCACCGCGTTCGTCTCCATCATGGAAGGCTGCTCTAAATACTGTACTTACTGCGTGGTGCCCTACACCCGCGGTGAAGAGGTGAGCCGACCGCTGGACGACGTGCTCTACGAAATCGCCCAGCTCGCCCAGCAGGGCGTGCGCGAAGTGAACCTGCTCGGCCAGAACGTCAACGCTTACCGCGGCCCGACCTTTGATGACGGCATCTGCACCTTCGCCGAGTTGCTGCGTCTGGTGGCCGCCATCGACGGTATCGATCGCATTCGCTACACCACCAGCCACCCGATCGAATTCACCGACGACATCATCGAAGTCTACAAAGATACCCCGGAAGTGGTCAGCTTCCTGCACCTGCCGGTGCAGAGCGGCTCCGACCGCATCCTGACCATGATGAAGCGCCCGCACACCATCCTGGAGTACAAATCCAAGATCCGTCGCCTGCGTGCCGCCCGTCCCGACATCACCATCAGCTCCGACTTCATCGTTGGCTTCCCGAACGAGACGGACGAAGACTTTGAAGCGACCATGAAGCTGATCGAGGATGTGGGTTTCGACATGAGCTTCAGCTTCATCTTCAGTCCGCGCCCGGGCACCCCGGCCGCCGACATGCCCGACGATGTCGACATGGAAGTGAAGAAAGCCCGTCTGGCTCGCCTGCAGCACGTCATCAACAACCAGGCGATGCAGATTGGCCGTGCCATGCTGGGCACCACCCAGCGCATCCTGGTGGAAGGGCCCTCCAAGCTCGACCCGATGCAGCTGTGTGGTCGCACCGAGAACAACCGGGTGGTCAACTTCGAAGGCCAGCACACCCTGATCGGCGGCTTTGCCGACGTGGAGATCACCGAGGTGCGTCCCAACTCCCTGCGCGGCAAGTTCATCCGCGGCGAGAGCGAGATGAACCTGCGGATCGCCACCGCACCGAGCGAAATCCTGGCACGTCGCCCGGATAACGTGCCGGACGAGCTGGGCGTTGCCGCCTTCACTCCCCATTAATCCCCTCCTCCCCATTCGCCCGGCGGATGGGGAGCGCCTTGAGACGAGGATATTTTGAGCCGACACATCTCGACCCTGAATCTGCATCTGGAGCCCGCCGACAACCAGCGCCTTGCCAGCCTGTGCGGCCCCTTCGATGACAACATCAAGCAGCTGGAGCGCCGCCTCGGCGTCGAGATCAGCTACCGTGACAGCCACTTCCAGCTGGTGGGCAAACCGGCCCAGCTGGATGCCGCCGCCGTCATCCTCAAGCACCTTTATGTGGAAACCCAGCCCCTCAAGGGTGGCAAGGTGACCGATATCACTCCCGACATGGTCCATCTGGCCATTCAGGAGTCGCGGGTGCTGGAGCAGGATGACGAACCGGCGCCGAGCATCCCCTATGGCAAGGAGGTGACGGTCAAGACCAAGCGCGGTCTCATCAAGCCACGCAGCCCAAATCAGGCCCAATACATTGCCAATATCGTGCGCCACGATATCTGCTTCGGCATTGGCCCGGCCGGTACCGGCAAGACCTATCTGGCGGTCGCAGCGGCGGTGGATGCTCTGGAGCGTCAGGAAATTCGCCGCATTTTGCTGACTCGCCCGGCGGTGGAAGCGGGGGAGAAGCTGGGCTTCCTGCCCGGGGATCTCTCCCAGAAGGTGGATCCTTACCTGCGCCCGCTCTACGACGCCCTGTTCGAGATGCTGGGCTTTGAGCGGGTCGAGAAGCTGATGGAGCGCAACATCATCGAGGTGGCGCCGCTCGCCTATATGCGCGGAAGAACCCTCAATGACGCCTTTATCATTCTCGATGAGGCCCAGAACACCACCACCGAGCAGATGAAGATGTTCCTGACCCGGATCGGCTTCAACTCCAAGGCCGTGGTCACCGGCGACATCACCCAGGTAGACCTGCCGCGCAACGCCAAATCCGGCCTGCGCCACGCGCTGGAAGTGCTGCCAGGGGTCGATGGTCTGTCGTTCAACTTCTTCGAATCCAAAGACGTGGTGCGCCACCCTGTGGTGGCCCGCATCGTGCAGGCTTATGAGGCATTCGATGCCAAACAGGCAGCGGAAAAAGCAGCCCCCATTTTTGGGAAAGAGAGCATCGGCAAAGAGAGTGAGCAATGAGCGTAACCCTGGATCTGCAGCTGGCCAGTGCCAGCACTGACGGCCTGCCCACCGAAGCCCAGTTGCAAGGCTGGCTCGACGGCACCATTCTCGGCTTCCAGCAGGAGGCTGAAGTGACGGTGCGCATCGTCGACGAGGCGGAGAGCAACGAGCTCAACCTCACCTATCGCGGCAAGGACAAGCCCACCAATGTGCTCTCCTTCCCGTTCGAGGCGCCACCCGGTCTGGAGCTGCCGCTGCTCGGCGATCTGGTGATCTGCCGTCAGGTGGTGGAACAGGAAGCAAACGAGCAGAATAAGCCCCTCATGGCCCACTGGGCCCACATGGTTGTGCACGGCAGTCTGCATCTGCTAGGTTATGACCATATCGAAGATGAGGAAGCCGAAGAGATGGAAGCGCTTGAGCGCGACATCATGCAGGAGCTCGGTTTTGCCGATCCTTATCTGAACGACGAAGAGTAAAGAGCCGGATGGTCATCGTCTTGAAACAGCAGATGGCCATCCTTATATAACCCGAACTATTTCAAGTGTGTTCATACGAGTAACCAAGAGAGAAAATGACCGACGATCACCCTAGTACCGGCTCGCCGAAGAAAACCTGGCTCGACAAACTCAGCCAACTCTTCCAGGGCGAGCCAAAAGACCGCAATGATTTGGTAGACGTGATAGCCGATGCCGAAGAGCGCGACCTCATCGATCAGGACACCAAGGACATGATCGAGGGGGTGCTGGAGATCGCCGATCTTCGCGTGCGCGATATCATGATCCCCCGCTCCCAGATGGTGACCATCGAGAAATCCCAACCGGTGGATGCAATCCTGCCGGTGATCATCGAGTCCGGCCACTCCCGCTTCCCGGTGATCAACGAGGACAAGGATCATGTAGAGGGCATTCTGCTCGCCAAGGATCTGCTCCCCTTCGGGTTTGGCGGCCATCACGCCAGCGAGCCGCTGCAGCTCGAGAAAATCTTGCGCCCCACGGTGATCGTGCCGGAAAGCAAACGGGTTGACCGTCTGCTCAAGGAGTTCCGTGAAGAGCGCTACCACATGGCCATTGTGGTCGACGAATTTGGTGGCGTCTCCGGTCTGGTGACCATCGAAGACATACTGGAACTGATCGTTGGCGAGATCGACGACGAGTTTGACGACATCGAGGATGAACCGGACGAAATCCGCCGCCTCAGCAAGCGGGTCTTCTCCATCAGTGCCCTGACCGAGATCGAGGATTTCAACGACTTCTTCGGCACCAAATTCAGCGATGAAGAGGTGGATACGGTAGGCGGTCTGGTGATGCACGCATTCAGCCACCTGCCCAAGAAGGGCGAGGAGATCGAGCTGGACGGCTACCTGTTCAAGGTGATGCATGCCGACCGGCGTCGTCTGCAGCAGTTGCAGGTGAAGATCCCCGAGCACCACGCGGCGGCGCAATCCGAGCCGCAATAGGCAGATCCGCTCGATGTGTGAAACAACGCCCCGACCTCGGGGCGTTGTGCTCTCTGCCACCGGCATCGAGGCTCGCCGTTGCCCCGCTTACAGGTTAAGATACCGGCCATTCGACCCCAGTTGCACACCAAGACGAGCACCATCGCCCGTGAGATTATCCCCTGTTACTTCCAAAATTCTGTTAAGCCTCAGTGCATTGGCCTCTGGTGCCATCGCCGTGCTGGCCTTCTCCCCCTTCGGCTACTGGCCGCTGGTGATCCCCTCCCTGCTTGGCCTCTACGCCCTGCTGGACAAAGCCACGCCGAAACAGGCCGCCTGGCGCGGTTTTGGCTACGCCATGGGACTCTTTTTGCCGGGGCTGTGGTGGATCCACGTCAGCATGACCGAGTTTGGCGGCATCCCGCTGCCGGTCGCCTTCGTCCTGCTGGCCGGGCTCTCCGCCTATCTGGCACTCTACCCGACGCTCGCCTGCTGGGTCTTTGCCCGCTTCTTTGGCGGCCGTCACTGGAGCCGCTGGCTGCTCGCCTTCCCGGCCCTCTGGTTGGTGGCTGACTGGCTGCGCGGCTGGGTGATGACCGGCTTCCCCTGGCTCTGGTTTGGTTACAGCCAGATCGACGGCCCGCTCAAGGGCTTTGCCCCCATTCTCGGGGTGCAGGGCATCACCCTCGCCCTGTTGCTGTCCGCCTCCGCTATCTGGCTGGTGTGGAAATCCCGCTCCCCGCTCTGGCTGGCGGTGCCCGCCCTGCTGGTTGCCGGTGCCCACGGCCTGATGCAGCTCAACTGGGTCACCCGTGGCGAGCCGGTCAAGGTGGCACTGGTGCAGGGCAATATCGCCCAGTCCCTCAAGTGGGATCCGGAGGCGCTGGCCCCCACGGTGCGCACCTATCAGGACTTGAGCCGCGAGAATCAGGATGCCGACATCATCATCTGGCCGGAGTCGGCGATCCCGGCCATCGAGAAGGCGATGGGCCCCTATCTGGAGAATCTGGACAAGGCGATGAAGGTGAACGATACCGGCCTGCTGGCTGGGATTATTCACTACGACGAGCAGCAACAGCGCTTCTACAATACCGTGCTCGGCATGGGGGTGCAGGATGCGGATGGCAAGGAGTCCTACTTCTACAACCACTCCAACCGCTACAACAAGTACCACCTGCTGCCCATCGGTGAGTTCGTGCCGTTTGAAGATCTGCTGCGCCCCATCGCCCCCTTCTTCAACCTGCCGATGTCCTCCTTCAGCCGGGGTGACGAAGTACAGCCAAACCTGATCGCCAAGGGGCTCAAGTTTGCCGCCGCCATCTGCTACGAGATCATCTTCCCGGAGGAGGTACGCCGCAACGTCAATGCCGATACCGACTTCCTGCTGACCGTCTCCAACGACGCCTGGTTCGGTACCAGCATCGGCCCCTGGCAACATATGGAGATCGCCCGGATGCGCGCGCTGGAGCTGGCTCGTCCGCTGCTGCGGGACACCAACACCGGCATCACCATCGTGACCGAGATCGACGGCAGCATCATTGGCCAGATCCCGCAGTTTGAAGCGGGCGTGCTGCGCAGCGAGGTGCGTCCCGCCCACGGCGAGACCCCCTATATGCGCTTTGGCAGCTGGCCCCTCTACGGTTTGACCGTGCTGCTGCTGGGTCTGGCGCTGGCGCTGCGCCCCAAAGCTCACCCCTGGGCCCGCGAGCTGTAATGGCCATCAGCCATCCCAGATAAACAACGAGGCGCCCGCAGGCGCCTCATTTTTTACGACAACTTATCACGCATCTTTTTGCAGGCAGCAGATCACATAGCCGTAACTGCCCAGATATTGGCGGTGGATGGCCACTTCCCGGCTCAAGTCCTGCCAGGCAGCACTCTCCCCCAGCTCGTCACGATAGCGCACCAGATTGACCTCGATAGGGTCCAGATAGTTGTTCCAGGCGCTCATCGGCAAGGGAGTGTGTGACAGGCAGCGGTAGCCTGCCGCTTGTACCGTCTCAAGCAGGCCCGCCAGCGTCTGCATGGCGGGATAATCCTGCTGCCAGAATGCCAATGCCTCCTCGGGCGGGTTATCGGTCAGCCAGACCGCATCACTGAGCACGATGCAAGCCTGCGGACTCGCGAGTAGCGGACGCCACGCCTTCAGCGCATTGGCAACCCCCATCACGTAAGCGCTCCCCTCTGCCCAGATGAGGTCGGCCGGGGCCAGATCGTCCGGCAGTGCCGCCATGTTGGCGCAGAGGGTGGAGACATGCTCAAAGCCCGCTGCACGGGCGGAGTGCGCCACGGCGGCCAGCGCCTCCTCTTCCAGATCGATGGCCACGATGGCGGCATCGGTCACCTGAGCCAGCGCCATGGTCGAGGCACCGCGCCCGCAACCCATGTCGAGGATCCGGCGCGGCCGGATGGGCAAGGCGGCAAACTGCTGCTGAGTGAAGGCGCGATCCCCCGGCCCCCAGTAACTCATGCCATCCAGCAGCTGGATAAAATCCTTGATGTAACGCTCATGTTCATTCATGTCTTTGCTCAACCATTGCAAGTGGTAGCGATCTTTCTCGCTAAAACCCTGTTTCATCACCCACGCGAAGTAGGCCTCCGGTGCCTCGCGCTGCAGTTGCAGCTGCCAGGCCTTGAATTCCTCACCGGAGCGCGGGCGCAGCCCTGCCAGATCCGCCAACAGATCCCGGGCGCGCTGCATCCGCGCCAGCTCCTCATCCAGCTCCCTGACCCGGGCCTGCAATGCCGCCTGATCTATCTCACCAGCCAGACAGGCGAGGCACTGCTTGAGGCTGAGACCACCTGCCTGCAGGGCCTGCACCATTTGCAGTCGTTGCAGATCCCCCTCGTCATAGTGGCGATAGCCGTTGGCGGCCCGGGTGCCGGCAATCACCCCCAGCTTCTCGTAATAGAGCAGGGTGGAGCGGGCGAGGCCGCAGCGGCGGGCCAGTTCGGATATTTTCATGGCAATCACTCACGGGGCGGGCCCTCAGGTGACCCGATAGAGACGAGCTTAAACTGTAAAGCTATAGACAGGTCAACGCCCTTTTCCAGAGATCCGCCATCAAAAACGGCCACCCGAGGGTGGCCGTTGTCAGCGATGTCAGCGATCAGAGCAGCAATGCTACCGGCTCAGAGACCGGCCGCCTCCAGATGTTCCACCAGCAGCTGCACGCAGCGGTTGCCGCGCCACTCGTTGACGTCAAGCCGGTAGACAAGCCGCACCCGCTTGACCGAGGCATCGGGCCAGCGCTTGAGATCGACGCCAAAGGCGATGGCATCCACCGCGTGACCGGAATCGGTTGTCAGCATCATCTTGAGGTGCTTCTCCCCCACCAGCCGCTGCTGCACCAGCACGAATTCGCCGTCGAACAGCGGCTCGGGGAAGGCCTGACCCCAGGGGCCGGAGGCGCGAATAAGCTCCGCCAGCTCGAGGTTGAGCTCATCCGGCAACAACTCGCCATCGGTGAGCAACACCCCGGTCAAAAGCTCCGGTGTCACCAGCTCACTGATGACCGCCTCAAAGGCCCGACCGAACGCCTCGATATTGGCCTTGGGCAGGGTCAACCCCGCCGCCATGGCATGGCCACCAAACTTGCCCATCAGGCCCGGGTGGCGGGTATCGAGCAGTTCCAGCGCATCGCGCAAGTGCACGCCAGGGATGGAGCGGCCGGAGCCCTTGAGCTCGGTCTCGCTGCTCTCGGCAAAGGCAATGACCGGGCGGTAGTATTTCTCCTTCACCTTGGAGGCCACCAGCCCCACCACCCCCTGATGCCACTCGTCCCGGTGCAGCACTATGCCCGACGGCACCTCGCCATCGCGAAACCGGATCTGCTCCAGGGTGGCGAGGGCCTCCTGCTGCATCCCCTGCTCAATCTCCTTGCGCTCCTGATTGAGGCTGTCCATCTCGGCCGCAAGCTGGCGCGCCAAATTGAGATCATCGCAGAGCAGACAGGCGACCCCGAGGGACATGTCATCGAGACGGCCCACCGCGTTGAGACGCGGCCCCAGCGCAAAACCGAGGTCGGCAGCGGTGAGACGGCGACCATCGCGACTCGACACATCCACCAGCGCCTGAATGCCGGGGCGACAGCGCCCGGCCCGGATCCGCTGCAAGCCCTGATGGACCAAAATGCGGTTGTTGCCATCGAGCGCCACCACGTCGGCAACCGTGCCGAGGGCCACCAGATCGAGGTAATCCGCCACATTGGGCGCGCGCAACCCTTGCCGTTCGTACCAGCCGAGCTGGCGCAGATGGGTATTGAGGGCCGCCATCAGGTAGAAGGCTACCCCCACCCCGGCCAGCGACTTGGAGGGGAAATCGCAACCGCGCTGGTTCGGGTTGACGATGGCATCGGCGTCAGGCAGCTCCTGACCCGGTAAATGGTGATCGGTAACCAGTACCTGCATGCCGGCCGCCTTGGCTGCCGCCACCCCGGCGATGCTGGAGATGCCGTTATCCACCGTGATCAGAAACTCGGCGCCGCGCGCCACCGCCAGCTCGACAATCTCGGGGGTGAGGCCGTAGCCAAACTCGAAGCGGTTGGGCACCAGAAAATCGATGTGGCGGCCACCCATGGCGCGCAGGGCCAGCACACACAGCGCCGAACTGGTGGCGCCGTCGCAGTCGAAGTCGCCGACGATAAGGATCCGTTTCTGGGCAATCAGGGCATCCGCCAGCAGCGGCACCGCCTGCTCCATCCCATAGAGGCGCTGGGGCGGCAACAGCTGGCTGGCGCTGCGCTCCAGCAGGGCGGGATCCTCTACGCCACGGCTGGCGAAGATTTGGCGAAGCAGGGGATGCAGGGTGGCAGGCAGATGGGAATCATCAACTCGCGGACGACGACGGATTTGCAGGGACATCAATATGATCCAGTATCTTGAGCAGCTGTTCGGGGCTCTGATACCCGCGCACCAGATCCCCGTCGGAGGAGACCCAGGCCGGCAGTACCTTGACCCCCAACCATTGGCTCAGGCCAATATTTTGGATAAGGGTCTCACTACATGCCGTTTGAGGCAAATAGGCTTTTAACGGATCATTTTGCAGCAGGGGATCGCTGCACCAGTCGGCGGCCCGTTCGGCGTGATCAATCACCGGATAGAGTGCCACGCTCACCCCGGATGCCTGCAGGTGTTGCAAGGTGCCGGAGAGCTGACGACGTTTGGCGTCCTGCTCGCCGAGAAACAGCGCGACCCGGTGACGCTCATCCCGAGCCTTGAGCACGATGGGGGCATGGGCCACCTGTGCCAAGCCAAGTCGGCGCTGCTCGCGCATACCCGAGATGGTCAGGTTCTTCATGTCGCGGGTCATATCCAGCATGACCCCCTGCACCACATAATCCCCTTTGGCATCGCTGTAGAGCACCCCCTGCGAGGTGCCCAGCATATACAACCCCGCGATCGGGGTCGGTTCAACCAGATAGACGGGGACCCCCAGCCGGGCCGTGATGGTCTGTTTCAAGGCTTGGGTATCCATCCCCGCTCTGGCAGCAAATGTGCACAAAAGCATCATTCCCAGTAGTAAATACTTCACTTGTTTACTCACGTGGTATGAATGAATCGACCCAGCAAACTACAGCAGCACAGCTCATCATTCAACCAGCTACTTACCAAAAAATTAATATCACTTTGTACCAAAAAAATGGCTCCTCCCGATTGCCAAGGACTCATAACGCCCGCAAGCTAGTCAGGACGACAGGAACAACGCGGCTTAGCCTCTGTTTTTCCTGACAAGAGTTCGCCCTTTGGCAAGGGTAATCAACGCGCTATCTTGTTTAATTTCGGAGGAAATAATGAGTCTGATTCAAGAGTTCAAGGCCTTTGCCGCCCGCGGCAACGTCATCGACATGGCGGTCGGTATCATCATTGGTGCCGCCTTCGGCAAAATTGTCTCCTCTTTTGTCGGTGACGTAATCATGCCGCCCATCGGCCTGATCCTGGGCGGCGTGGACTTCAGCGACCTGGCGGTCACCCTGAAGGCCGCAGAAGGTGCAACACCCGCCGTAGTTATCGCCTATGGCAAGTTCATCCAGACCATCATCGACTTTCTGATCATCTCTTTTGCCATCTTCATGGGACTGAAGGCCATCAACACCCTCAAGAAAAAGCAGGAAGAGGAAGCCGCCGCCCCGGCAGGCCCGACCAAGGATCAGGAGCTGCTGACCGAGATCCGTGATCTGCTGAAATCCCAGCAAGGGAAATAAGCGCCATCTCCTGTCGTGTAGAGATAAAAAAACCGCCTGCTGGCGGTTTTTTGTTTTTGGGAGGCCAGCCACTCAGGCTCTGGGGTGGTGCTCCCCGTGCAGCGCCTTGAGCCGTTCGTTGGCCACATGGGTGTAGATCTGGGTGGTGGAAAGATCCGCGTGACCCAGCAGCATCTGTACCACCCGCAGATCGGCGCCGTGGTTGAGCAGATGGGTGGCGAAGGCGTGGCGCAAGGTATGGGGGGATAGCTCACCGTTGATCCCGGCCCGCAGGGCATAGAGCTTGATGCGATGCCAGAAGGTCTGGCGAGTCATCATACGGGCCTGCTTGGAGGGAAACACCACATCCGAGCTGGTGCCCCCCAGCAGCAGGGTGCGGGCCTCCCGGTAGTAACGCTCCAGCCAGTGCATCGCCTCCTCGCCCATCGGCACCAGCCGCTCCTTGTTGCCCTTGCCCACTACGCGCACCAAGCCCTGACGCAAACTGACATGCTCGGCAGTGAGCCCCACCAGCTCGGAAACCCGCAAGCCGGTGGCGTAGAGCAGCTCCAGCATTGCCTTGTCCCGCAGCTCTAGCGGGTCATCCACCAGCGGCGCACTCAAGAGTGCCTCCACTTCCGCTTCGCTTAAATCGGAGGGAAGTTTTTTCGGCAGCTTGGGCCCCTCCAGCAGCACGGTCGGATCGTCGCTGCGCAGCTTCTCGCGGTTGAGATACTGGTAAAAGCGGCGCAGGGCCGACAGGAAGCGGGCGGTGCTGCTGGCAGCAAACTGGTGATCGACCCGCCAGGCGAGGTAGTGCTGGATCTCGTCCATCCCCGCCAGCAGCAGCGAGCTCCCCTGCTCGTCGAGCCAGAGGGAGAACTTCTCCAGATCGCTGCGATAGGAGCTGACCGTGTTGTCAGACAATCCCCGCTCCAGCCAGAGGGCATCGAGGAAGGGTTCAATCAGGGGATGGGGGTCGGGTTTGCTCATGGTGCGCTGCAATCAGGGGATTGATGGCCCATTGTAACGCGCCAACTCCTTGGAAAGACAAGGCACTTTCATTGGAAAGATAAGGCACGTTTGCCACGCCCCTTGCCGGGCGGTGAAGGTCGAATGGCAATCTGCTAGACTGGCGCCCTCCCCTTACGTTACCCATCGTGTTGCCAACATGGCGCAGCCCACACGAGCATGCGAGAACGCGCCAAAAGCAAGCGAGAAAGCGCCAACAGAGAGAAGAGCGATGAAGATTGGTCTGTTTTACGGTTCCACCACCTGCTACACCGAGATGGCTGCCGAGAAGATCCGCGCCCTCATCGGCCCCGAGCTGGTGGATATTCACAATATCAAAGATGTCTCCCTGCGCCGGATGGAGGATTACGAGATCCTGATCCTCGGCATATCCACCTGGGACTTTGGCGAACTGCAGGAGGACTGGGAGTCCCGCTGGGAAGATATCGCCGACCTCCATCTGGAGGGACGCATCGTTGCCCTGTTTGGCCTCGGCGATCAGCTCGGTTATGGCGAATGGTTCCAGGACGCCCTCGGCATGCTGCACGATCAGCTGGTGCCAAAAGGGGTCAAGCTGGTGGGCTACTGGCCCAACGAAGGGTACGAATTCGATGCCTCCAAGGCACTGATCGACGATGGCCGTCACTTCGTCGGGCTGGCCCTTGATGATGCCAACCAATATGACCAGACCGATCCGCGCATCGAGCAGTGGGTCGAGCAGATCCTGAGCGAAATCCACGCCCTGCTCTGATCTTTCCCACGTTTTGGCAAAAACGACCCTGAGCGCCTGGCCCTGGCCGCCGGGCGCAGTTATCGCACCGATTTTCTCAATCGGTATCATCGCATGACGCTATAGCGACTTTTTTGTGCTGGTCTGCAACAATGAACTCGACATCCCATAACAATCAGAGCCGGATGTCGGAAGCAAACGGACAGACCAGAAAAGGATATTCTATGACCCCATTCTCCCTGTTGGCCCCCACCATCGCCCGTGACGTGCTCGATCACGCGCTGGCGCTGGGTGCCGATTTCGCCGAGCTGTTTGTCGAGCGCAAGCGCCGCAGCCAGCTCAGCCTGCTCTCCAGCCAGATAGAGAACATCAGCGGCGGCCTCGATTTCGGCATCGGCGTGCGCCTCTGTTACGGCCACAAGGTGCTCTACGGCTACACCAATCTGGCCAGCCGCGACGAGCTGCTGCGCATTGTCACCCTGCTGGCGGCCAAAGACCGCCGCGACCCCGTGGTGACCGCCACCGCCTTCGATTTCACCCGCCTGAGCGATCGCAACCCGGTGGCCCTGCCGCTCTCGGCAGACAAGCTGCTGGAGCAGAAGATCGCCTATCTGCACGCCATGGATGCGGTGGCCCGCGCCGAGAGCAGCAAGGTGAGCCAGTTCTCCGGCAACGTGCTGGGCTGGGAGCAGGAGGTGGAAATCTTCAACAGCGAAGGAGTGCAAGTGGCCGATCGCCGCCACTACAACCGCATCATGGCCCAGACCATCGCAATGGAAGGGAGCGAGCAGAGCGTCGGTTACGAGGCCCCCGGCGCCCTGATGGGGTGGGAGCATGCCGATCGCATCGATCCGCGCGAGCTGGCGCTCACTGCCACCCGTCAGGCACTGGTGAAACTGGGCGCGGTTCCCTGCCCGAGCGGCACCCTGCCGGTCATCATGGAGAACGGCTTTGGCGGCGTCATCTTCCACGAGGCGTGCGGCCACCTGCTGGAGACTACCTCGGTAGCCAAAAAGGCCTCGGTATTCCACGACAAGATGGGCCAGCTTATCGCCAATCCGGTGGTCAATGCGGTGGACGAGGGACTGCAAGGCAACGCCTGGGGCTCCATCAACGTCGATGACGAGGGGATGGCGACCCAGCATACCCAGCTCATCAAGGACGGCATGCTGACCGGTTTTCTGGTGGACAGAATGGGTGCCCTCAAAACGGGCTACGCACGCACCGGCTCGGGGCGGCGCGAATCCTACAAGTACGCCCCCACCTCGCGCATGCGCAACACCTATATCGAACCGGGCAACCACAGCCTCGACGATATGCTAGCCACCGTCGAACATGGCATCTACGCCAAGAAGATGGGGGGCGGCTCGGTACAGCCCGGCACCGGTGAATTCAACTTCAACGTGCAGGAGGCCTACCTCATCGAGCACGGAAAGATCACCAAACCGCTCAAGTCGGCCACTCTGATCGGCACCGGCCCGCAGGTGCTGAAAGAGATCTCCATGGTGGGCCGCAACCTGGCACTGGCCGCCGGTATGTGCGGCTCGGTCTCGGGCTCGGTCCCCACCTCGGTGGGCCAGCCGGCGCTGAAAGTAGACAATATCCTGGTGGGAGGGAACACCTGATGAGCCAGCTCGACATGAACCAACTGCTCACTCGCCTGCTCGACAAGGTGGCCGACCTCAACGCCGAAGCAGACATCATCGCTAATCAGGAGAAGGCCTTCTCCCTCAAGGCAGACAAGGGCGAGCTGGGTGAATACAAGGTCACCAGCAGCCAGCAGCTCGGCATTCGCCTGATCAAAGAGGGCCGAGTCGGCATCGCCTACTCGGAATCCCTCGATGAGCTGGCGCTGGATGCCATGCTGCAGGATGCGCTCGATGCCAGCCGCTTTGCCAAGGTGGATCCGGATCAGCGCATCTCGGTGGCCAATAGCCGGATCACCACAGATTGCGCCGAGATCAACCAGCCAGATACCACGCCGGTTGAGGAGAAGATCGCCCTGGCCCTGCGCCTGGAATCTGACATGCTGGCCATGCCCGATGTGAGCGGCGCCCCCTACAACAGCTTCTTCGAAGGTGAGAGCCAGCTCTGGCTCGCCAACAGTCAGGGCACCCTCTGCCAGCACGGCGAGTTCAGCGTCGGCTGCTACACCTCGGCGCTGGTGGAACGGGATGGCCGCCAGTCGATGCACTCGCAGGGGCAGTATGGCCGTCGCTTCGACGAGCTGGATAGCCAGGCCCTGATCGAGCAGATCTACGCCATCGCCGATGGCCTGCTGCCCGGTGAAGCGGTGCCGAGCGGCCGCTACAGCGTCATCTTCAGCACCAACCGCTTCGCCAGCCTGTTTGGCTGCTTTCAGGGCGTGCTATCAGGCAAGTGGGCCCAACAAGGGATCAACCCCTGGCGCAGCAAGGTCGGCCAGAGCGTAGCGTCACGCTGGCTTACTCTGGAAAGCCGGGTCTATATGCCGGGCGGCATGAACATCAAGGCGTTTGATGGCGAGGGGGCGGCCAGCTCGGATCTGCTGCTGATTGGCGAAGGGGAGCTGAAAACCCTGCTCCACAACAGCGCCACCGCCCGCCACTTTGGCGTCGCCAGCAACGGCTCGGCCGCCCGC
>NZ_JRJY01000080.1:104638-159374 GCF_000801015.1 Aeromonas sp. ZOR0001
CCGCAGCGCCCTCGATGTGACCGCTCGCCATCTGGTGTTTGGCGCGGGCCCCCATAGCGAAGCGGAGGTGCAAAGCGGCGACTATCTGGAGCTGGTCAAGCTGGATGGCCTGCATTCGGGTGCCGATGCGGTGAGCGGCGACTTCTCCTTTGGCGCGTCGGGTTTCCTCTGCCGCGATGGGGTGCGACTGCAGCCGGTGCGCGGCATCACGGTAGCAGGCAACTTCTACCGCCTGCTGGGCGAGCTGGAAGCAGTCGGTGACACCCTGCATCACAACGACGGCAAGGGCTTCTACGCCCCGCAGATCCGTTTTGGCGGCCTCTCCGTCGCGGGCAAGTAAACGCCCCGACGAAACCTGCAAGCAAGAAAAAGGCGCCTGATGGCGCCTTTTTGCTCGTTATCTCGTCCGCCTTGATGGCATGACTCAGGGCGAGAGCGGCTCGCGATGATACTCGGCGCAGCCGCACTCGGGGCAAGTATCAAGCTGCTGGGGATGCAGCACGGTATGGCGCCAGCCACACTGGTCGCACACCATGACCCCGAGCCCTACCCAATCACCCGCTTCGTAAACACCCTTGTGCTCCAGCTCGTCGGCCAGCTCGCGCCACTCCACCTGGGCGCGGTCGGTCACATCCGCCAGCCAGGACCAGGCGGTGTCTTTGAGGGCCAGCATAAAGGCAGACTCTTCCACCTGTGCACTATCGTCATGGCGCCCCTCGTCATAGTTGCCCAGATCCCGCTTCACGTACTCGGCAATGAGCGCCAGTTCGTCCTGGGTCAGGTCGCTGGCAGCCTCCAGATAGGCCTGCACCTTGGCAATCATCCGGTTGAGGCGCTCCCCCTGGAACTCTTCAGTCTCTTGCCACTGTTTTTGCAGCTCGGCAATGAAGGCTTCGTACCCTTTTTGACGTTTGTCCATGGCTCTAACTCCTCTACTAAACCCTGATCTGGCCCGGCTTAAGGCCCAAGGGACGCTGGCGGTTGTTGCCGCCGCAGGATATGGGTATTCTATTGCGATTTCCCAGCTGATTTATCTATTCATTTCACAGATCCGGATGTCACCAATGCAAGAGCAATACGTTCCCCAATCAATCGAACCAGCAGTGCAAAAGCACTGGGATGCCAAGAAAACCTTCAAGGCCGTGGAGAAGGTAGACAAGGAGAAGTTCTACTGCCTGTCCATGTTCCCCTATCCGTCTGGTCGACTACACATGGGGCACGTTCGTAACTACACCATAGGTGATGTGATCTCCCGTTATCAACGCCTCAATGGCAAGAACGTGCTGCAACCCATAGGTTGGGATGCATTCGGTCTGCCGGCCGAGAACGCCGCGATCAAAAACAATACCGCACCGGCGCCCTGGACCTACGAAAACATCGAATACATGAAGAACCAGCTGAAGATGCTGGGTCTGGGTTATGACTGGGATCGTGAAGTCGCCACCTGCAAGCCGGATTACTACCGCTGGGAGCAGTGGTTCTTCACCAAGCTCTACGAGAAGGGTCTGGTCTACAAGAAGACCTCCTCCGTCAACTGGTGCCCGAACGACATGACAGTGCTGGCCAACGAGCAGGTGGTCGACAACTGCTGCTGGCGCTGTGATACCCCGGTGGAGCAGAAAGAGATCCCCCAGTGGTTCATCAAGATCACCGACTACGCTGAAGAGCTGCTCAACGACATCGACAATCTGGAAGGCTGGCCGGAGATGGTCAAGACCATGCAGCGCAACTGGATTGGCCGCTCCGAAGGGGTCAACATCAGCTTTGCCATCGAGGGTCAGGCTGAGCAGCTGGAGGTCTATACCACCCGTCCGGACACCTTCATGGGCGTCACCTATGTCGGTATCGCTGCCGGTCACCCGCTGGCGCTGCAAGCGGCCCAGAACAATCCGGAGCTGGCCGCCTTCATCGAAGAGTGCAAGAACACCAAGGTAGCCGAAGCTGAACTGGCCACCATGGAGAAGAAGGGCATGGCCACCGGCCTCTATGCCATTCACCCGCTGGATGGCCGCAAGGTACCGGTCTGGGTCGCCAACTTCGTGCTGATGAACTACGGCACCGGCGCCGTAATGGCGGTTCCGGCCCACGATCAGCGTGACTTCGAATTCGCCACCAAATATGGCCTCGACATCAAGGCGGTGATCAAGCCGGTTGATGGCGACGTCGACGTGAGCGAAGCGGCTTACACCGAGAAGGGCGTGCTGTTCAACTCCGGCGAGTTTGACGGTCTCGACTTCCAGGGCGCCTTCGATGCCATCGCCAGCAAGCTGGAAGGGCTGGGCAAGGGCAAGCGCACCGTCAACTACCGCCTGCGTGACTGGGGCGTCTCCCGTCAGCGTTACTGGGGCGCCCCCATCCCGATGCTGACCCTGGCTGACGGCACAGTGGTGCCGACACCGGAAGATCAGCTGCCGGTACTGTTGCCGGAAGATGTGGTGATGGATGGTATCCAGAGCCCGATCAAAGCTGATGCCGAGTGGGCCAAGACCACCTACAACGGTCAGGAAGCGTTCCGCGAGACCGATACCTTCGACACCTTTATGGAGTCCTCCTGGTACTACGCGCGCTACTGCTCCCCGGACTACGACAAGGGCATGCTGGATCCGGCTGCTGCCAACCACTGGCTGCCGGTGGATCAGTACATCGGCGGCATCGAGCACGCCTGTATGCACCTGCTCTACGCCCGCTTCTTCCACAAGCTGCTGCGTGACGCTGGCCTCGTGAACAGTGACGAACCGTTCAAGCGCCTGCTCTGTCAGGGCATGGTGCTGGCCGACGCCTTCTACTACAAAGACGAGAAGGGCGGCAACGTCTGGGTCAGCCCGACCGACGTCAAGGTAGAGCGTGACGAGAAGGGTCGTATCACCAAGGCCATCGACAACGAAGGCCGTGAGGTAATGCACTCCGGCATGACCAAGATGTCCAAGTCCAAGAACAACGGCATCGACCCGCAGCTGATGGTCGAGCGTTACGGCGCCGATACCGTCCGTCTGTTCATGATGTTCGCCTCTCCGGCCGAGATGACACTGGAGTGGTCCGACTCCGGCGTAGAGGGTGCCCAGCGCTTCCTGCGTCGCCTGTGGCGCGTCACCTTCGAACACGTCTCCGGTGGCGCCGTTGCCGCGCTGGATGTGGCTGCTCTCACCAACGAGCAGAAAGCGGTACGCCGTGAACTGCACAAGACCATCGCCAAGGTGAGCGATGACGTGGGTCGCCGTCAGACCTTCAACACCGCCATCGCCGCCATCATGGAGCTGATGAACAATCTGGCCAAGCTGGGCAACGACGAGCAGGACCGCGCCCTGATGCAGGAAGCGCTGGAAGCTGTCGTTGTTATGCTCTACCCCATCACCCCGCACATCGGCTTCGAGCTGTGGAAGATGCTGGGCAAGGGCGACGACATCGATCACGCAGCCTGGCCGGTGGCCGATGAAGCGGCCATGGTCGAGACCGAGAAGCTAGTGGTGGTGCAGATCAACGGCAAGATGCGCGGCAAGCTGACCGTGCCGGCCGAGATCAGCCAGGCCGACGTCGAGAAGCTGGCGATGGCCGATGCCTCGGTACAGAAGTTCACCGACGGTCTGACCGTGCGCAAGGTGATCTATGTACCTGGCAAGCTGCTCAATATTGTCGCTAACTAATTGGCTGCCAACTGATTGGTTACCAACTGATCATTGCCAATCTGTGACAGCAAACGGATGATAACGGCGGGCCCTGCGCCCGCCGCTTTCCCTTAATGCAAAGAGGATTTTCTATGGGCACCATCTTCACCCGCTGGATGGCCATCGTGCTGGCTGGTCTGCTGCTGCAAGGCTGCGGCTTTCACATGCGCGGCAACGGCATTCCGAGCGAGCTGATGACCATGAAGGTCGTGGGCGACAACAAGAGCGACTTCTACCGGATGGTTACCACCCGCCTGAAGGCCTCTGGCGTGACCCTGGCCGACAAGGAGGGCATTCCGGTGCTCACTCTGGGCGGCGTAGGCAGCACCAGTCAGGTCGCCTCGGTCAACGCGCTGGGGACGGACACCGAATATGTGCTGGGCTTTGGTACCCAGTTCACCATCTCGGTACCGGGCAAGCCGACTCAGGTCTTCCCCATCAACTTCAACCGCAGCTTCCTCAACAAGCCGGATGCAGCGCTCGCCTCCTCCCGTGAGCAGGAGCAGCTCAACCGCGAGATGCAGGAGCAGGCGGCCAATCAGGTGATCCGGCAGTTGAGTCAGGTCAGCTTCTGATGCGGATCTACCCGGAACAATTTGGTGACCACCTCAAAGCAGGGCTTCGGCCCTGCTATCTCGTTTTTGGCGACGAGCCCCTGCTGCGACTGGAGGCCATCGATGCCATCCGTCAGGTCGCCCGCAAGCAGGGTTTCGATGAGCGCCACACCTTCGTGGTGGAACAGGGGCTGGACTGGAATCAGGTCTACGATGCCTGTCAGGCCATGAGCCTCTTCTCCGCCCGCCAGATCATCGAGCTGGAACTGCCCGCCAAGGTGGACAAGGATCTCGCTGCCCGCATCAGCGAAATTGGCAAGCAGCTTCATCCCGACCTGCTGCTGGTGCTGAGCGGTGGGCGCCTCAACCAGACCCAGATGAAGGCAGCCTGGTTCGACAAGCTCTACCAAATTGGCACCTATGTGCCGGTCAACCATCCGGAACCCAAGTTCTTCCCGCGCTGGATGAGCGCCCGTTTTGCGCGTTTCGGCCTCAAGGCGCTGCCGGATGCCATCAACTTCATGTGCCACTCCTACGAGGGCAACCTGCTGGCCGCCAGTCAGGAGATCGAGAAGCTGACCCTGCTCTCGCCGCCCCAGCCCATCAGCGTCACCTATCTGCAAGAGACCATTATCCGCCACGCCCACTTCACCCCGTTCCAGCTGGTCGATACCCTGCTGGAGGGCAAGGTGAACCGGGCCCAACGCATTCTGGCCGCCCTGCGGGCCGAAGGCACCGAGCCGGGGATGCTGGCCTGGACCCTTTGCCGCGAGCTGGAGCAGCTGACCGAGCTGTCGTTGGCGATGCGCAACGGCCAGCCGCTGGGTGAGCACTTCAGCCGCCTGCGCATCTGGCAGAGCCGCCAGCAGCTCATTCAGCAAGCACTGACCCGTCTGCCGTTTGCCAAGTTGCAGCAACTGTGGCAACTGATGGCCCAGCTGGACGATGCCCAGCGCCGCTTCGATACCGAACAGGCGTGGCTGATGCTGCAGACCATTGCCCTCGGCTTTCGTGATGGCACCCAGCTGCCACTGGTGATGGAGAGCAGCCCGTGCTGAAGGCGCCCATTGGCCTGCTGGGGGGCACGTTCGATCCTATCCATATCGGCCATCTGCGCCCGGCCATCGAGGCGCGCGATGCCCTCGGGTTGGCCGAGATGCGGCTGATCCCGAACCATATCCCGCCCCACCGTGCCAATCCGTTCTGCTCCAGCGAACAGCGCCTTGCCATGGTCAAACTGGCGGCGGCGGAGAACCACCACTTTGTGGTAGATGAGCGGGAGCTGAGACGGGACAAGCCCTCTTACACCATCGATACCCTGATCGAGCTGCGTCGTGAACTGCCCGATACGCCGCTCTGTTTTCTGATGGGGATGGATTCCCTGCTGAGCCTGCCAAGCTGGCATCGCTGGCAGGAGCTGCTCGACCATGCCCATCTGGTGGTGAGCGTGCGGCCGGGCTGGCAACCGGAGTATCCGGCCGGGGTGGCGCAGCTGTTGGCGCGCCATCACACCACGGATGCCTACGCGCTGCATCAGCGTCTGGCCGGTCATATCTGGCTGGCGGACAACCAGCCCATCGAACTGTCAGCCACCCGACTGCGGGCCTTGCTGGATGCGGGGCAAGACACCCGCTACCTCTTGCCCGAGTCGGTTGCGCACTATATTGATCAACAGGGGCTCTACCGCGCCAACCGCCGCTAACCCCTGTCGTAATCCCGCCCCACCCGATGGGAAACGGGAGTGACCATGATATAATCCGCCGCCCTGACGCAAACGCTGCGCGCCGGAATACAGGAGAGACTCATTGCAAGGCCAAGAATTGCATGCCTTTATCATCGACAAGATCGATGACATGAAAGGCCGCGACATCATCACCCTCGATGTACGCGGCAAATCCAGCATTACTGACACCATGATCATCTGTTCCGGCAACTCCAGTCGTCACGTCAGCGCCATTGCCCACCATCTGGCCAGCGAGGCCCGCCACGCGGGTCTGGATCTGCTGAGCGTGGAAGGGCAACTGAGCGGTGAATGGGTGCTGGTAGATATGGGCTCGGTGATCGTGCATGTGATGCAGGATGAACACCGAGACTTCTACCAACTGGAAAAGCTGTGGAGCGGTGCCGCTCAAATGAATACGCAATAAGAGCACAAGTGTAACGACCATGAAGATCCAGTTGATTGCGGTGGGCACCAAGATGCCCGCCTGGGTAGAGCATGGCTTCGAAGAGTATCGTCGCCGCTTCCCCAAAGACATGCCGTTTGAACTCGTCGAGATCGGCGCAGGCAAACGGGGCAAAAATGCCGACATTCCCCGCATCCTGCAGAAGGAAGGGGAAGCCATGCTGGCGGCTGCGGGGCGCTCGCGCATCGTCACCCTCGACATTCCGGGCAAACCCTGGACCACGGAGCAGCTGGCGACCCAGCTGGAGGCTTGGAAACTCGATGGCCGCGATGTCGCGCTGCTGGTAGGCGGGCCGGAAGGCTTGTCACCCGAGTGCAAAGCTGCCGCCGAACAGAGCTGGTCACTGTCACCGCTCACCCTGCCCCATCCGCTGGTGCGGGTGCTGGTGGCAGAGAGCCTCTATCGGGCCTGGAGCATCACCACCAATCATCCGTATCATAGAGAGTGAGCCATGCGTCTCTGGAATCTCACCTCTCATATTCACCCCTATCACAGAGAGTGAACAATGCAGTTCCTGCTCTTATTGCCCCCAAGGGTCTTGAGGTAAAGGCATGCTGAAACAACGCATCGAAATGCGCGATCACAGTGCCGAGGGCAATCTGTTCTTCCGGCGCACCCTGGTAGCCTACATCGGTATCGTCGTGCTGATGCTGGTGCTGCTGGGCAATCTCTATTATCTGCAGGTCGAGTCCTACGACACCTACCAGACTCGCTCCAACTCCAACCGTATCCGCGTGGTACCGGTGGCGCCGCCACGGGGCCTCATCTATGACGCCAACGGCGTGCTGCTGGCGGAAAACCGCCCGGTCTACAGTCTGGAAATTGTGCCGGAAGAGACCAAGGATCTCGAAAAAACCGCCGACCAGCTGATCACCCTGCTGGGTCTGCCAGAGGGCACCAAGGAGAAGTTCCTCGCCGAAGTGAAGCGCCAGCGCCGCTTCAAGCCGGTCCCCCTCTACGAGAAACTGACCGAATATCAGGTAGCCCTCTTCTCGGTCAATCAGCATAACTACCCGGGCGCCAGCATCGAGGCCTACCTCAAGCGCTACTACCCGTTTGGTGACACTCTCACCCACGCTTTGGGCTATGTGGCCAAGATCAATACCCGTGACGTGGAGCGCCTCGAGAAGGAAGAAAAACTCGCCAACTACGCGGCCACCAAGGATATCGGCAAGCAGGGGGTGGAGAAGTATTACGAGGATGAGCTGCACGGTGTGGCGGGCTATCAGGAGGTCGAGGTGAACAACCGCGGCCGGATTGTCCGCACCCTCAAGTTCCAGCCGCCTATTCCCGGCAAGGATATCTACCTCAATATCGACGTGCGGATGCAGCTCAAGGCCCAGCAACTGCTGGCTGGCCAGCGCGGCGCCATCGTGATGATGGACCCGAGAACCGGCGCCATCATCGCCATGGAGTCGAGTCCGAGCTATGACCCCAACCTGTTCGTGACCGGCATCTCCAGCGCCAACTACTCGGCGCTCCTCAACGATCCGGCGCGGCCGCTGGTGAACCGCACCACTCAGGGCATTTATGCCCCCGCCTCCACCGTCAAACCCATGATGTCGGTAATGGGGCTCAACGAGGGGGCCATTACCCCGGGCTACCGCTATTTCGGCGGCCCGAGCTTCTCCATTCCCGGCACCACCAAGAAATTTCGCGACTGGCGTCGCTGGGGACACGGCTGGCTCGATGTCTATCGCGCCATCGAGGTCTCGGCAGATACCTACTTCTACGATCTCGCCTATCGGGTCGGCATCGACAAGATCCACAGCTACATGACCAAGTTCGGCTTCGGTCAGTACAGTGGCGTTGACCTCTATGAAGAGACCAAGGGGGTCATGCCATCCCGTGACTGGAAAATGGCCCGCTGGCGTCAGCCCTGGTATCAGGGGGACACCATCTCCATCGGTATCGGTCAGGGTTACTGGAGCGCCACGCCAATCCAGCTGGCCAAGGCGATCAGCATCCTGACCCAGAATGGTCACGATGTGACCCCGCACCTGCTCAAAAGCACCGCCTCCCAGGCGGGGGTGGTCGATGCACCGATCAACCCGAACATGGCGCTCAAAACCAAGAGTGACAGCTACTGGCAGGTGGCGCGTGAGGGGATGTGGCGAGTGATCAACGGCCACGAGGGTACCGGCCGTCGCGCTTTTGCCAACACCCCCTATGTGGCGGCAGGCAAGTCCGGCACCGCCCAGGTGGTCAACATGAAAGAGAATCAGGTCTACAACGCCAAAACCATGAAGGTAGAGCATCGCGACAATGCCCTGTTTGTCGCCTTTGCCCCCTATGAAACACCCAAGGCAGTCGTGGCGCTGGTGCTGGAGAACGCCGGTGGTGGCAGTACCAATGCGGCCCCCGTTGCTCGCCAGATGCTGGATGCCTATCTGCTACCCCCTGATCCGCAACTGCCACCGGCACCGGAAAAGCCGTCCCAACCGAGTGAGGTCGCTCCCAATGAGTAATTCTGCCCGCCAGCAGAGCATCTGGTACAAGCTGCATATCGACTTGCCCCTGCTGCTCGGTCTGCTGGCCGTGATGACCCTCTCCATGGTGGTGCTCTACTCCGCCTCCGGTCAGGATATGGACTCCATCGTGCGCCAGCTGGTGCGCGGCGGTCTCGCCTTTGCCCTGATGATCGGCCTGGCCCAGCTGCCCCCCTCCCTCTACGCTCGCTGGTCCGTGCCGCTGTTCGCCGTGGTGGTGCTGATGCTGATTGCGGTGGACGTGTTCGGCCACATCGGCAAGGGGGCCCAGCGCTGGCTCGATCTGGGCTTTATGAAGTTCCAGCCCTCCGAGGTGATGAAGCTTTCCATGCCGATCATGGTGGCCGCCTGGCTCAGTCGCCACTCGCTGCCCCCCAAGTTCAGCCATGTGGTGATCGCCCTCATCATGGTGCTGCTGCCCACCCTGCTGATCGCCGCCCAGCCTGACCTTGGCACCTCCATTCTGGTGGCCGCCTCCGGCTTCTTCGTCATCTTCCTGGCGGGGCTCAGCTGGTGGCTGATCGGCTTGGCGGTCCTGCTGATGCTGGCCTTTATGCCGGTGCTCTGGTTCTTCCTGATGCACGACTACCAGCGCCAGCGGGTGCTGATGCTGCTCGACCCGGAGAAAGACCCGCTCGGCCGCGGCTACCACATCATCCAGTCCAAGATTGCCATCGGCTCCGGCGGCGTCTTTGGCAAGGGGTGGCTGCAAGGGACCCAGTCCCAGCTTGAGTTTTTACCAGAACGGCATACCGACTTTATCTTCGCGGTATTTAGCGAGGAGTTCGGTCTGGTGGGGGTTGCCCTGCTGCTGGTGCTCTACCTCTACGTCATCAGCCGTTGCCTGTTTATCTCGATGCAGGCCCAGAACAGTTTCGAGCGACTGCTGGGTGGTGCTATCACCCTCACCTTCTTCGTCTATGTGTTCGTCAACATGGGCATGGTGAGCGGCATCTTGCCGGTGGTGGGGGTGCCCCTGCCGCTGGTGAGCTATGGCGGTACCTCCATGGTGACCCTGATGGCCGGATTCGGTATCCTGATGTCCATCCAGACTCATAGAAGACTGCTCGCCTGATGAGACGGGTTG
The DNA here is from genome assembly GCF_000801015.1 of Aeromonas sp. ZOR0001. NCBI lineage: Bacteria > Pseudomonadati > Pseudomonadota > Gammaproteobacteria > Aeromonadales > Aeromonadaceae > Aeromonas > Aeromonas sp. ZOR0001. The sequence goes on from NZ_JRJY01000080.1 coordinate 114,617, forward strand.
GATTGCTGCTCTCGCTCGCCACCACGATGGCGACCGCCGCCGTGTCGCCGGATCGGTTGGCCCTGCTCGCCGAACAGCAGCAGGTGCCGCTGGCGGAGCTGCAGGCCGCCGTCGCCCGCGCCCAGTTGCGCCAAGAGGTGCTCGACACCATCAGCAAGCCGTGGGAGGCCAAACCCTGGCATCGCTACCGGCCGCTGTTCGTTACCCCGGATCGGATCCGTGATGGCCAGCAGTTCTGGCAACAACATGCCGAGACGCTGGCCCGCGCGGAGCAGACCTATCGGGTGCCCGCCTCGCTCATCGTGGCCATCATAGGGGTCGAGACCTTCTATGGCCGCCAGATGGGCCGTCATCCGGTGCTCGATAGCCTCTACACCCTGGGATTTCACTACCCGGAGCGCAGCGACTTCTTTGCCAAGGAGTTTGCCCAGCTGGTGGTGCTGGCCAAAGAGGAAGGGTGGCAACTCGATACCCTCAAGGGCTCCTATGCCGGCGCCATGGGGATGGGGCAGTTCATGCCCTCCAGCTATCGCCACTACGCCGTCGATTTTGACGGGGATGGCAAGCGGGATCTGTTTGCCAACCCGGTCGATGCCATCGGCAGCGTGGCCAACTATTTTGCCAGCCACCAGTGGCGCTGGGGCGAATCCGTGGTGGAACCTGCCCAGATCGGGTTGATGGCAGTCGACCCTCTACTCAGGCCTGAGCCCGAGCTAACACAACAGTGGTCAGAACTGGCGGCGGCAGGGATTGAGCTCGCCACGCCGCTGGCCCCACAGACGCCGGTCAAGTTGCTGGCGTTTGCCCAAGCCGATGGACCGGAATACTGGGTCGCACGGCATAACTTTTATGTGATCACCCGCTACAATCGCAGCCCACTCTATGCGATGGCGGTGTATCAACTTAGCCAAGCCATTCAGGAAGCGTATGCATCTTCGTCACAAACTCCTCCCGCTCAGCCTGAGCTTGTTGCTGGCCGCCTGTAGCAGCCAGCCGGAACAGAGCGTCCCCGTCGAGCCACAAGCACCGGTCAGCAAGCCACCCGTTATCGAGATCCCGCAAGCCACCGGCGCCATTCCGCGCCCCGAGCCCCTGAGTGCCAGCGGCAACCGGGACTACTGGATCGGCAAGCAGAAGCACGAGGTGTGGCGCGACATCAAACACTACAGCGAAGAGGGCACCGCCAGCTGGCTGTCGCCGGATCTGGACGGCCAGAAGACCGCCAACGGCGATGTGCTGGACAGCAAGCTGTTCAGTGCCGCCCACCGCAACCTGCCCATCCCGAGCTATGTGCGGGTCACCAATCTGGACAACGGGCTGGAGACCATAGTGCGGGTCAACGATCGCGGTCCCTTCAACAGCCCGCGCCTGATCGACCTCTCCTACGCAGCGGCCAAGCAGCTGGAGATGGTCGATAGCGGTGAGGCCCGAGTACGGCTGGAGCTGATCAGCGACACCCCGGACCAGATGGTGATCATGGAACCGATGAAGCCCATCGAAATGACTCCGACCACTCCGGCTGCGGCCTCCAACACGCTGTCGCAAGATGGCTTCCTGGGTGAACCAACCGCACTGGCGATGGCCACTCCCGCCGCCGAACCCGCCCCCGTCAAGGCGCCCGCGGCCACACCCGCCAAAGCGGCACCTGTCAAACCAGCGCCAGCCAAGGCTGCAGCGCCCGCCAGCAGTGGTGATGGCAAGATGATCCAGGTACTGGCCAGCGGCTCCCGGGATCGGGCCGAGGCGATGGGCAAGGTGATGACCCAGCGTTACGGCGTGCCTTATCGGATCGATGCTCATGGCGCCATTTTCCGGGTGCTGATTGGCCCGGTCGCCGCCGACCAGCAGGCAAGTGTGCTGGAAAAAGTACGTCAGGGCGGGCTGGAACAGGCCTTTATCGTGCCCTGATCGCCCCACTTTGCCGCGGATGTGACTAACCGCTTACTCACTGTCATCACGTCGTTTTATGGCGTGATGACAGTGAGTGATGGATAAAAAACCAGTTCTGATCGCCATCTCGGGCTATAACCTGCGGGCGCATCTGGTATAGTTAGGCCCGCATTTTATCCCCATCTGGCTCGCAGGAATTTCAAGATGTCCAAATTTGCCCGTTCAGTTCTTCTGGCCTCACTGATCAGCGTAACCGCCCAGGCCAATACGCCGGTGCCGACACCGACCCCGAATGCCATGCCCATGGTGGTTCCCGCCGCGCCGGAGATCTCCGCCAAGGCTCATATTCTGATCGACTACTACTCAGGTCAGGTGCTGGCCGAGCAGAACGCCGAAGAGCGTCTGCCGCCCGCCAGTCTGACCAAGATGATGACCTCCTACATCATCGGCCAGGAGCTGCTGAAGGGGAACATCAAGCGCACCGACATGGTAACCATCAGCCAGAACGCCTGGTCCAAGAACTACTCCGACTCTTCCAAGATGTTTATCGAGGTGGGCAAGCAGGTCTCCGTCGATGATCTCAACAAGGGCATCATCATCCAGTCCGGCAACGACGCCTGCGTCGCCATGGCCGAATTCCTGGCGGGCAGCACCGACTCCTTCGCCAGCCTGATGAACAGCTGGGCCGCCAAGCTTGGCATGAACGACAGCCACTTCATGAACCCGCACGGCCTGGATGCGGAAGGTCACTACAGTACCGCTCACGACATGGCCCGTCTGGGTCAGGCGCTGATCCGCGACCTGCCGGAGGAGTACAAGATCTACTCCCAGAAATCCTTCGTGTTCAACGGCATTACCCAGCACAACCGCAACCGCCTGCTGTGGGATCAATCCCTGCAAGTGGATGGCATCAAGACCGGCCACGTCAGCCAGGTCGGCTATAACCTGGTCTCCTCTGCCACCAACAACGAAGGCATGCGCCTGATCGCCGTGGTACTGGGCGCCAGCAGCGAAGCCTCCCGCGCCGCCGAGAGCAAAAAACTGCTCACCTATGGCTTCCGCTTCTTCCAGAGCCTGACCCCGTACAAGGCAGGCACCGAGCTGGTCACCCAGAAGATCTGGATGGGCGACAAACCGGAAGTGAAACTGGGCGTCGACAAAGATGTCTCCGTGCTGGTCACCCGCGGTCAGGGTAACAACCTGAAGGCTGACTTCCAGCTCGACAGCGAGCTGAAAGCGCCGCTGGCCAAGGGTCAGCGCGTCGGTACCGTGTTCCTGAAACAGGGTGACAAAGAGATCAAGCAGGTGCCGCTGGTCGCCCTGGAAGAGGTGCAGGAAGGTGGCTTGATGAGCCGTCTGTGGGACTATCTGGTACTGCTGGTCACCAGCTGGTTCAAGTAATCCAACGCACAATCCTCACCAAACAGCGGCGCCAACAGGCGCCGCTGCTGTCTGTGACCGGCAAAGGCAGTGAATAACCCTGTAAACTGCAGGTTCCGCCTTACCCTGATTTGTGGTAAAAAGCAGCACTTCCATCCTTGTCTGACCGATCCTGGCCTTGATCCCGGTCCGGGCTGCGCCCATATAGTTATGAGCCGTGCCCATATAGACTTGAAATGGCGGCCTCCACGGGCCATCGGCCACTAGCCATCCAAGATGAAGTCATCCCGGTGATGACGCAAAAGGTGAGTAAATGAATACCAAGTTTGATGAACTGCTGGAGTTTCCCTGCAAATTCCCGTTCAAGGTACTCGGCGTTGCCGACCCGGCACTGCCGGAAATGGTGGTTGAAGTGCTGCAGCAGCACGCCCCCGGCACTTACAGCCCGACAGTCCAGCCCAGCTCCAAGGGCAACTACCACTCGGTCCGCGTGACCGTGACCGCCCAGAGCAAAGAGCACATCGAAGCGATGTACCACGCCCTTGGCAAGATCGAGCTGGTGAAATACGTACTGTAATTTCTCTCTCGCCCCGTTCTGCGGGGCGACTGTTTTTGGCCGCAGCACGCCGCGAGGACGCCATGTCATCCCAGATCCCCGCCCAGTCCAGCCTGATTGTCAGGCAGCTGGGTCGCCGCCCCTACCAGTCGGTATGGGACGCCATGAAAGCCTTCACCGACAGCCGCACCAGCGACACCCCGGACGAGTTCTGGGTGGTCGAGCACGATCCCGTCTACACCCAGGGTCAGGCCGGCAAGGCCGAACACCTGCTCAATCCGGGCAATATCCCGGTGGTGCAGAGCGATCGAGGCGGTCAGGTGACCTATCACGGCCCGGGCCAGCTGGTACTCTACGTACTGGTGGATGTCCGCCGCTGCAAATTCTCGGTTCGCGAGCTGGTGACCGCGCTGGAGACAGCCATCATCAACACCCTCGCCAAAAGCGATATTCAGGCTTATGCCAAGGCCGATGCCCCCGGGGTCTATGTGAAAAATGACCTTGGCATGGAGGCAAAACTGGCCTCGCTGGGTCTGCGCATCCGCAAGGGGTGCTCGTTCCACGGGCTGGCCCTCAACATCAACATGGACATGACTCCCTTCCTGCACATCAATCCGTGCGGCTATGCGGGCATGGCCATGACCCAGACCAGCGCCCTGGGCGGCCCGCAGAGCGTGGCCGAGGCGCAATCCATTCTGGTGGCCGAACTGGCCCGCCTGATTGGCTACCAAACAATAACAAACACCGAGAGTGAATCATGAGCAAACCCGTTCGTATGGAGCCGGGCGTCAAGCTGCGCGATGGCGACAAGATGGCCCTGATCCCGGTGAAATTCATGCCGGATCCCAACGAGGAACTTCTTCGCAAGCCGGACTGGATGCGGATCAAGCTGCCTCCCTCCAGCCAGAAGATCGAGCACATCAAGAGCACCCTGCGCAAGAACAAGCTGCACTCGGTATGTGAAGAGGCCTCCTGCCCCAATCTGGCGGAGTGCTTCAACCATGGCACCGCCACCTTCATGATCATGGGCGCCATCTGCACCCGTCGCTGCCCCTTCTGCGATGTGGCCCACGGCCGCCCGCTGGCACTCGATCCGGAGGAGCCGAAGAAGCTGGCGCTGACCATCAAGGAGATGAACCTCAAGTATGTGGTGATCACCTCGGTGGACCGCGACGATCTGCGCGACGGCGGTGCTCAGCACTTCGCCGACTGCATCCGCGAGATCCGCGAGCACAGCCCGCAGACCCGCATCGAGATCCTGACCCCGGACTTCCGTGGCCGGATGGAGCAGGCACTGGAGGTGTTCCGCGAGACCCCGCCGGACGTCTTCAACCACAACCTGGAAACCGCGCCGCGCATGTATCGCGTCGCTCGCCCGGGTGCCGACTACAAGTGGTCGCTGGAGCTGCTGCGCCGCATCAAGGAGATGCACCCCCACGTACCGACCAAATCCGGTCTGATGATGGGCCTTGGCGAGACCAACGAAGAGATCGTTGAGGTGCTCAAGGATCTGCGCGCCCACGGCGTCAACATGCTGACCCTGGGTCAGTATCTGCAGCCGAGCCGCCACCACCTGCCGGTCAAGCGCTACGTGCCGCCAGCAGAGTTTGACGAGCTGAAAGATGTCGCCATGGAGCTGGGCTTTACCCACGCCGCCTGCGGTCCTTTCGTGCGCTCCTCCTACCATGCTGATCTGCAAGCCAAGGGCGAAGAGGTCAAATGATCTCGCACGACAGAGTGGCCAAGTAACCGCCACCCTCGCAATAAAAAAGAGCGCCTATTGGCGCTCTTTTTGTTGGTGTCACTGACCGTTGCGGCTTGATGTACTCATCAGCCATGGTCGAAGATCCCCTGCTGATGCCAGCGTTGCAGCTGGGCCAGTACCCGGGTCTCTCGCGCCGTCCACTGGGGACAGGGTCCCGCCAGCTGGGTCTTGTTGGTCTGCAGCGCCTCGTCGAGGGCAAACCAGCCGGGCACGAAGCCAAGGCGGATCTCGTAGGGCTGTGGCTGCGGGGCCACCAGCTGATCGCCAATCCGGCACAAGTAGTAGAGCGAACGGATGCAGTAAGCATCGAACCCCGGCTCGCGGGCGGCGCGGTATTCACGGGTCTCGCCAAGCAGGCCCCCCACTTCCCGCAGCTCGGCACCACACTCCTCCAGCAGCTCGCGAGCGAGCGCCACATGGTGGCTCTCCCCCGCTTCAATGCCGCCCCCGGGGAACATCAGATCGCCGTTGACCCGGGAGTGGACCAGCAGCAGCTCGTCGCCACGGGGCACCACGGCACGCACCGTGAGGCGCTCCAGAGTACGGCCATCGGTACGTACCTCGCCATGAACGAAAGAGAGATCGAACGGATTGGGCCAGCAGCTGGCCGGAGATAGCGTCGTCATCACTGCATCAGGGCCGGTAGTTGCCATGCTTTAGCTGCTCGACAATTTCGGCAGCCCGCACATCGTAACCATCCTGCTCTGTCTTGCTCAGGGTGTGGTAGATGCCAAAACGCTTGGCTGAGACCTCGGGGCTATCCTGAAACGACTCGCTCACCTTGCCCCACAGATAGGCCAACCCGTACTGTTTCTGACCCATATAGAGGGTGCTGAGGGAGGTGAACATGCGGCTGTTCACCTTGTCCCCCTCCTGATAGAGGGAGAGCCCGTGCTGCAGGGTGGCGATGGCCTTTTCCGGGTCGCTCTTGGCGTAGATACCGCCGAGCGCCAGTTGCAGCTCGGGTTCATCCAGCGCCTTGGTGCCTTCCAGCGCCATAAACTGCTGGCGAGCCAGCTCGTTGGTGTTGTTGGTCCAGTGCCAGAGCAGCAGGTAGGGATCTTGCGAATTGCGGGTCACTGCATCGAGCTGGGCCAACTGCTCCCCGGCCGCCAACATTCCCTCTACCCTTGGGCTCTTCTGCTCGCGGGCATTCTTGTATTCAATGCTGGTGGAACGCTCGGCACATTTGAGATAGCGCTCAAGGTTACGCATCAGCTCGTACTTGCGCCGATCCGTCCCCTCTTCCTTGAGATAGAAGCGACTGCGGATCACATCGGTACGCTCGTAGCGACACCAGCCATCGTCCACCAGATCCTGGCAGAGCTCGGGATGATTGCCACAGATGTTGTGGATCCGGTCGTCATTGCAGCCAGCCACGGCAAGGCCGACTGAAAGCATGATGAAGGTCTGTCGCAGGGGGAAATTGGCCATGGTTCACATCTTGTTGGTAACGCGGGTTGGTAACAACTGGCGCCTTTACGGGCCACCTCCGGCTAGCAAACCGGTTACATATCCATTACAATGCGCGCGCCATATAAGGCCGCGATTGCAGAATAATATAACGAAATATACACCCCTACACTGATCTGCATTCGACGAATTTTCTATTTACACCAACAACGTGAAATAAAGGATCTGGTCAATGACCCACGAGCACTACTTGCAAGCGTGGCAGGAGAGCCAGGAGCTCGCCGAAGCCATGCAGCCCTTGATTGGTCGCCTCTACCGACAACAAGGGGTCGAGATCACCCTCTACGGCCGCCCGCTGCAAAACGCCTCCACCATCGATATCCTCAAGGCCCACCGGGTCGTCCGCCGCCACCAGGGCGCCCCCCTCCCCATCCAGCAAAGCTTCCCCCTGCTTCAGGCCATCGTTGCCCTCAAACCCACCGCCGCCGAGGTAGACCTTGGCAAGCTGGCAGTCGGCTACTGGCAGGATCATCAGGATGAAGCGGGGATCGAGGACTATCTGCAAGCGCGACTGGCACCGGCCCTTGGCCGCAGCCAGATGCCGCAGCCGACCGACGTGGTGCTCTACGGCTTTGGTCGTATCGGCCGCCTGCTGGCCCGCCTGCTGATCGAGCGCACCGGCGCTGCCAATCCGCTGCGCCTGCGCGCCATCGTGGTACGTGGCGGTCGCGACGGGGATCTGGAGAAACGTGCCAGCCTGCTGCGCCGCGACTCGGTGCACGGCCCCTTCAACGGCTCCATCGAGGTGGATGTGGAGCGCAGCGCCATCATCGCCAACGGCACCTTCATTCAGGTGATCTACGCCAATAGCCCGGCCGACATCGACTACACAGCCTACGGCATTCACGATGCGTTGATCGTCGACAACACTGGGGTATGGCGTGACGAGGCAGGCCTCTCCGAGCACCTGAAAGCGCGCGGTGCTGGCAAGGTGCTGCTGACCGCTCCCGGCAAGGGGGAGATGAAGAACGTGGTGTTCGGGGTCAACCATGAGGTAATAGGCCCGGATGACAGGATCATCTCCGCCGCCTCCTGTACCACCAACGCCATCACCCCGGTGCTCAAAGTAATGCAGGAGCGGTTCGGCATCCGCCACGGCCACGTGGAGACGGTCCACTCCTACACCAACGATCAGAACCTCATCGACAACTATCACAAAGGCGAGCGCCGCGGTCGCAGCGCGGCCCTCAATATGGTGATGACCAGCACCGGCGCCGCCAAGGCGGTGGCCAAGGCGCTGCCGGAACTGAAGGGCAAGCTGACCGGCAACGCCATCCGGGTGCCGACCCCCAATGTCTCGCTGGCAATTATCAACCTGTCGCTGGAACAGGCCACCGATCGGGAGAGCCTCAACGCCTATCTGCAGCAGATGGCGCTAAGCTCGGCCCTGCACCGCCAGATCGACTTCAGCGCCAGTACCGAGCTGGTCTCCTCCGACATGGTAGGTTCCCGTTATGCGGGCATCGTCGACTCCCAGGCGACCATCGCCGAGGGGGATCACTGTGTGCTCTACGTATGGTATGACAACGAGTTCGGGTACAGTTGTCAGGTAGTGCGGGTGATGGAGCAGATGGCTGGCGTAGTCCGCCAGGATCTACCGGCATAGCCTGCCAGGATCTGCCGGGCTGACCCCGAAGTTTATGGCTCAATAGTTCAAGGAGAAGGCCGGATGTCGTTTCAACAGGGTGAGTTTTTACAAGCAATCAGGCAGATGCCCGAAGAGGTGTACGAGCGGCTCAAGACCGCAGTCGAGCTGGGCAAGTGGCCCGATGGCAAGCACCTCACCGACGAGCAGAAGGCCACCTCCCTGCAAGCCGTGATGGCCTGGCAGGCGATGCATCTCGACAACCCGGAGCATATGAACATCGGCCGCGACGGCGAGATCGTGATGAAGAGCAAGAGCGAGCTCAAGCGTCAGTATCGCGACGAGGAAGAGATAGTCCGGGTCGACCTCAACCACTGAACCTGACCCGGCAGGCCGCTCGCAGCGGCCACAGCAAAGAGGGGAGCAATAATGGCTCCCCTCTTTTTCCACTCTCCCCATGGTAGGGAGGTCAGAAGCTGTTCACGACCTGTAGCGAGAAGACGTCAGCAAGGTGAAGAGCAGCGCAGGAACCGGAGTGTATATACATACATGAGGATTCCGAGCAGCACATGAGCCTTGATCACGGCTTCGTAGTAAGGTCGCGGACAGTTTCTCAGGGCGTCAGCTCCCCACGCAACGACTGCTGCATCAACTCGCGAATGCGGTGGGATGGCAAGTCCTGACTCAGCAGGAAGTGCAGCTTGGTGAGCGCCGCTTCGGCGGTCATGTCAAAGCCCGAAATCACCCCAGCCCGCGACAGGGCGTTGCCGGTGGCATAGCCCCCCATGTTGACCTTGCCGTGCAGGCACTGGCTCAGGTTGACGATGATGACGCCACGGGCCGAGGCCTCGGAGAGCAGCGCCAGCATGGCCGGGTTTTGCGGCGCATTGCCGACCCCGAACGACAGCAGGATCAGCGCCTTCACCGGCTGTTGCAGGATGTTGGCGATCACCTCGCTGGAGATCCCCGGATAGAGGGTCACCACGCCGATGGGCTGGGGGGTGATGTCATGCAGCACCAGCGGCCGCTCGGACGGCACGCCCAACTCGCCCGCCTCCAGCGAGATGGCGATCCCGGCGTTGAGCAGCGGCGGATAGTTGGGGGAGTCGAAAGCGTGGAAGCCGTCGGCATGCACCTTCTTGCTGCGGTTGCCGCGATAGAGCTGGTTGTTGAAGAACAGCGTCACCTCGTGGATCGGGTAGTTGGCCGCGATATAGAGGGCGTTGAGCAGGTTCTGCTGACCGTCGGAGCGCAGCTCGGCCAGCGGGATCTGGGAGCCGGTGATGATGACCGGCTTGTGCAGATCTTCCAGCATGAAAGAGAGCGCCGAAGCGGTGAACGACATGGTGTCGGTGCCATGCAAAATGACGAAACCGTCGTACTTGTCGTAGTTGTCGCGAATATCCTCGGCGATGCGCTGCCAGTCCGCCGGGGTCATGTCGGAGGAGTCGATGAGAGGGGCATATTCGTGGATATGGTAATCCGGCATCTCGGGGCGGTGGAACTCGGGCATCCGCGCCAGACAGTCTTCCATAAAGCCCGCCATCGGCACGTAGCCGTGATCGGAACGCTGCATCCCTATGGTGCCGCCTGTGTAGGCAATGTAGATAGACTTCTTCACACCCTCTCCTCTTGATGAAGTGAACACCGCCAAAACATGAACCATGTTTGGGTGAACCACAATGTCAACGCCCGCCAGCGCCTCTGCGTGCAGCGGAAACCGGCGAATTATAGAGACTGGCGCCCCAAATGACAGCCGTTCCATGCACCCTTTTCGGCTTTTCTGCCCTCTACCTACATAGTGTTAAATGTCACAATAAACGACTAAAACGAGCATTAATACGACAAAGATGGAATTAAACGATGCTTTTTGCTACAATCCGCCGGATTTTACTAAAATCTCATCTGGATGCCTGAGCATTTCAGGCCCGCACAAGCCCCATCTTTCCTGGGGCGGGGAGATGTTTCCCCTTCTTTGCTGGCACATAAGCCACACTGTTTTCATCCCGGCTGAATCTGTAAGTCTTTTGCTATGAAAGACACAGCCAATCAACATGGGAGTACTGAATGTTACAACTTGATTCCTACGCAACGCTGGTCGCTGCCACTCTGGTATTGCTGCTTGGCCGGGTGTTGGTTACCCGAGTCGGGCTGCTGCGTACCTTCAACATCCCCAAACCGGTAGCCGGCGGCCTGGTGGTCGCGCTGGTACTGCTACTGCTGCGCTCCACCCTGCAAATGGAGCTGCAATTTGATACCAGCCTGCAAACCCCGCTGATGCTGGCCTTCTTCGCCTCTATCGGTCTCTCCGCCGATCTCGCCAGCCTGAAACGCGGCGGCAAGGCGGTGGTTACCTTCCTGATGGTGGTCACCGGCCTGCTGCTGGTGCAGAACAGTCTGGGTGTCGGTCTGGCGACCCTGCTCGGTCTGGATCCCCACATGGGGCTACTGGCCGGCTCCATCACTCTCTCCGGCGGCCACGGCACCGGGGCGGCCTGGAGCGCTACCTTCTCCGAGAAATACGGGGTGCAATCCGCCGCTGAGCTCGCCATCGCCTGTGCCACATTCGGTCTGGTGCTGGGCGGCCTGATCGGTGGCCCGGTGGCTCGCTATCTGGTGAAGAAAGTGCAGGTGCCCGGTGAGGAGCACAATCAGGATGAGGCCCCACAGGGCTTCGAAATGCCCGACATGGAGCGCCCCCTCACCACTTTCAGCGTTATCGAAACGCTGGCGCTGATCGCCATCAGCCTCAAGGGCGGCGAGCTGCTCTCTGCTTCCCTCAAAGGGGGCGCCTTCGAGCTGCCGATCTTTGTCTGCGTGCTGTTTGTCGGCGTGCTGCTGCGCAACGTCCTGACCCTGCTGAACTGGCATGAGGTGAGCGATCGCGAGGTCTCCCTGCTGGGCAACGTCAGCCTGTCGCTGTTCCTCGCCATGGCACTGATGAGCCTGAAACTGTGGGATCTGGCCAGCCTGGCGCTGCCCATCTTCATCCTGCTGGCCGCCCAGACAGTGGCGATGGCGCTCTACGCCATCTTCGTCACCTTCCGGGTCATGGGCAAAAATTACGATGCGGCCGTGCTGGCGGCAGGTCACTGCGGCTTTGGCCTGGGGGCCACCCCGACAGCCATCGCCAACATGCAGGCCATTACCCAGCGCTTCGGTCCCTCCCACCTGGCGTTTCTGGTGGTGCCCATGGTGGGTGCCTTCTTTATCGACATCATCAACGCCATGGTGATCAAGCTGTTTATGGCGATGCCATTCCTGTAATTCCCTTTCCGTCAGACGTATATGATCAGAGCCCACCTTTCGGTGGGCTCTTTGTTTGTTCTCTACTCGCCAGTTGACGCAGGCAGAGCCGTGGCACGTATCCGGTACCAGGGTGACCCGCGAGCAACCCGGACGGAGCTTAATCCCCACATCCCGCACTCCCCCCGAACAACAAAAAGCCCCGCACTCGACAGAGGGCGGGGCTTGTTTATCTCAGCCGGAACAGACCGGGACGTGCACCTTACAGGATAAAGGTCGACACCTGCTGGTTAAGGTCAGCAGCACGCCCTTTGAGGCTGTGGGCCTGATCCAGATCGCGCATGGCAGATGCGGTGATCTCATCACTCACATCCTTGATGGCGGTGGTGTTCTGGGTGATCTCGCCGGTCACCTGAGTCTGCTCCTCGGCGGCAGTGGCGATCTGACCCGCCATGTCGGAGATGAGGGAGATGGCGCTGGTGATCTCTTCCAGTGCGCGCACCGCCTGATCCGCATCCTGCACGCTGTTGTCCGCCAGCCCCTGACTGGTCTGCATTAGGCTCACCGCACGGGCGGTAGTCTGTTGCAGGGTCTCGATGGTGGACTGGATCTGCTGGGTGGAGTCCTGGGTACGGCGCGACAGCACCCGCACCTCATCAGCCACCACCGCAAAACCACGACCCTGCTCACCGGCACGGGCCGCTTCAATGGCTGCGTTCAGCGCCAGCAGGTTGGTCTGCTCGGCAATCCCCTGAATGGTGGAGAGAATGCTGGTGATGGCCTGCGCGTGACGGCTCAGCTCGCCGATCACCTCGGTCGCCTGCCCCACCTCTTCGGCCAGACCATTGATGGACTGGCGGGTCTTGTTGACCAGCATCTTGCCCTGCTCACTGCTCTGGGCAGATTGCTGGGCAGCAGCGGCGGTGTTCTCGGCGTTGCCGGCGATCTCCATGGTGGCGCTCGCCATCTCGGTGACCGCAGTGGCGACCATGGTCACCTCCTGCTGCTGACGCTGCAACTCGTCCACCGCGGCCTGGTTGGTCACCAGACTGCGCTCGGCATCGGCGTTCAGCTCGTTGGCCAGCTGACGGATATTGCCGATCAGCTGATGCTGGCTACCGACGAAACGGTTGAAGCTGTTGGCCAGTTGGCCCACTTCGTCGTTGGCGTCGATCTTGATGCGCTGGGTCAGATCGCCATTACCATCGGCAATACGAGCCAGTGCCTGGGAGACCTTGGTGAGCGGGCCAAGCAGCATGCTGACCAGCCAGGATATAGCGAGGATGCTGCCCACCAGCACCAGCAGCGCCATGCCCAGCTGGGTCATCAGCAGAGAGGAGAGCGGCGCTTCCAGCGCGGCCTTGTCCAGCACCAGCACCAGCTCCCAATCCGTGTCGGGGATATCAGCCGCCCACAGCAGCTTGTCGCGACCTTCGCTGTCAAAATAAGCTGGTACCAAATCCTTGCTCGACTTGCTCTGCTCGATCAGCGCATTGGTCAGATCGTTGTCGATCTCGCTGGCCGGTTTCATCGCCTTGGCGGCATCCTTGTAGGCGATGATGGTGCCATCCTTGTGCATCATGATGGCGAAACCGTCGGCAGGCAGCTGCATCTTGGTCACGTCTTCCACCAGCGAAGCGATGGAGAGGTCACCACCGACTACCCCGCCAGAAACCGGCTGGGCCAGGGTCACCACCATGATGTTGTAAGCCACGTCGAGATAGGGTTTGGTGACAATCAGGCCACCTTTGCTCATCGCCTCCTGATACCAGCCACGGGAGCGCGGGTCGTAGCCATCGCGGTTGATGGAGGGATCGGAGTCATTCATCTTGCCGCTGCTCTCACCGAAATAGGTGAGCTGGAAACGGCCGGAAACTTGTGCCTGTTGCAAGGCATTGAGGGGTTCGGCACCGGCCTTGTTGCCGAGCGCCTGGATCACGTCGCGACGGGCGGCGAGCCAGTCGCTGACACGCTCGGCCTGCTGGGTACCCAGCCGTTGCAACTGCTCCTGGCTGCCTTGCAGCAACAGGGACTTCTGGCTGCTATAGCTCTGCCAGGAGAGCAACAAAATCACCAACGAAAGGGCGATCACCACTGACAACAGTATCTTCTGCTTGAGTGACAGGTTTTTCATCATGTGTTCTTCTTATTGAGGTGAGGAGCGGGTTTTTCCCTGAATTGCACAACACTACACGTAGTCATTAGCGACCCGAATGGCCAAAACTGAACCTGAAAATGGGTTTGCGGGCGATATTTTCTACCGAGGTGGAGAAAAGTGCACCAGAAATTGACGGCATGAGCCGCACAAGCCAAGGCAACCCTGTTTATTCCTTCCACAATTGGCTAGAATATCCCGTTTTTAAATCACATCGACCCTGAGAGTTTTCACGATGTTCGAAGTTAATCCCGTATTAAATAAACTTAAGGAGCTGTCTGAGCGGACCGAGCTTCTTAGGGGGTACCTTTGACTATGACGCCAAGAAAGAGCGTCTAGAAGAGGTCAACGCCGAGCTGGAACAGCCGGACGTATGGAATGAACCCGAGCGCGCACAGGCGCTGGGCAAAGAGCGCGTCGCGCTGGAAAACGTGGTCGGCACCATCGACACCCTGACCCAGGGCGTGGATGACGTCGAGATGCTGGTGAGCCTGGCCGTGGAAGGGGAAGACGAAGAGACCTTCAACGAAGCCATCGCCGAATCCGAACAACTGGAAGCCAAGCTGGTGGATCTCGAATTCCGCCGCATGTTCTCCGGTCAGCACGACGGCTCCGACTGCTATATCGATATTCAATCCGGCTCCGGTGGTACCGAAGCACAGGATTGGGCCAACATGGTACTGCGCATGTACCTGCGCTGGGGCGATGCCCACGGCTACAAGCCCGAGCTGATTGAATGCTCCGAAGGCGACGTGGCTGGTATCAAATCCGCCACCATCAAGTTCACCGGCGAATATGCGTTCGGCTGGCTGCGTACCGAAACCGGCGTACACCGTCTGGTTCGCAAGTCTCCGTTCGATTCCGGTGGCCGCCGTCACACCTCCTTCTGTTCTGTGTTCGTCTACCCCGAGATCGATGACGATATCGATATCGAGATCAACCCGGCGGATCTGCGGATCGACGTCTACCGCGCCTCCGGTGCCGGTGGTCAGCACGTTAACCGAACCGAATCCGCGGTGCGTATTACCCACGTTCCGACCGGTGTCGTGGTACAGTGCCAGAACGACCGTTCCCAGCACAAAAACAAAGACCAGTGTATGAAGCAGCTGAAAGCCAAGCTCTACGAGCTGGAAATTCAGAAGCAGAACGCTGAGAAACAAGCCCTGGAAGAGACCAAGTCTGATATCGGTTGGGGCAGCCAGATCCGTTCCTATGTGCTGGATGACTCCCGTATCAAGGATCTGCGCACCGGCGTCGAAACCCGTAATACCCAATCGGTGCTCGACGGTGACTTGGACAAGTTTATCGAAGCCAGCCTGAAATCAGGTCTGTAAACAAGCAGGAATCACCATGTCTGAACAAACCATCACTCCGGAAGTCGACCAAACTCTCGAACTCAACAACGAGATGACCGAGCGTCGTTCCAAGCTGGCCGCCCTGCGCGCCCAGGGTAATCCTTTCCCCAACGACTTCCGTCGCGACAGCCTCTCTGGCGATCTGCACGCAGAGTTCGACGACAAAAGCGCCGAGGAGCTGACGAGCCTGGGTAAACGGGTGAAGATTGCCGGTCGCATCATGACCCGCCGGATCATGGGCAAGGCTTCTTTCGCCACACTGCAGGACATGGCCGGCAAGATCCAGGTCTACGTCACCCGTGACGACCTGCCGGAAGGTTTCTACAACGAGCAGTTCAAGAAGTGGGATCTGGGCGACATCGTGGGTGTCGAAGGTACCCTGTTCAAGACCCAGACCGGTGAGCTCTCCGTTCACGTTTCCGATATCCGCCTGCTGACCAAGGCGCTGCGTCCGCTGCCCGAGAAGCACAAAGGCCTGACCGACCAGGAGGCTCGCTGCCGCCAGCGCTACCTGGATCTGATCGCCAACGAAGAGTCCCGCAAGACCTTCATGATCCGCACCCAGGTGGTTGCCGGTATCCGCAAGTTCTTCAACGAAAAGCGCTTCATGGAAGTGGAGACCCCGATGATGCAAGTCATCCCTGGTGGTGCCTCCGCGCGTCCGTTCGTCACTCACCACAATGCGCTGGACATCGACATGTACCTGCGTATCGCTCCGGAGCTCTATCTGAAGCGTCTGGTGGTCGGTGGTTTCGAGCGTGTCTACGAGATCAACCGCAACTTCCGTAACGAAGGTATCTCGGTTCGTCACAACCCCGAGTTCACCATGATCGAGTTCTACATGGCCTACGCCGACTACATCGATCTGATGGACCTGACCGAAGAGCTGCTGCGCACCCTGGCGCAGGACATCCTGGGCGACACCAAGATCCGTTACGCCAAAGAGGGCGAAGAGGGCCTGACCATCGATTTCGGTCAGCCGTTCCAGCGCCTCACCATGGTCGAGTCCATCCTGAAGTTCAACCCGGATGTAACCCTGGACGATCTGGCTACCCTCGAGAGCGCCAAGGCCATTGCCAAGCGTCTGCACATCGAGCTGATGAAGGGTTGGGAGCTGGGCCACGTGATCACCGCGATCTTCGAAGAGACCGTGGAGCACATGCTGCTGCAACCGACCTTCATCACCGAGTACCCGGCTGCCGTATCTCCGCTGGCCCGTCGCAACGACGTGAACCCGGATGTAACCGACCGCTTCGAATTCTTCATCGGTGGCCGCGAGCTGGCCAACGGCTTCTCCGAGCTGAACGATGCAGAAGACCAGGCCAAGCGCTTCCAGGATCAGGTTGATCAGAAAGAAGCTGGCGACGACGAAGCCATGTTCTACGACGCCGACTTCGTCACCGCGCTGGAACACGGCCTGCCGCCGACTGCCGGTCAGGGTATCGGTATCGACCGTCTGGTCATGCTGTTCACCAACAGCCACACCATCCGTGACGTCATTCTGTTCCCGGCCCTGCGTCCGCAGAAATAAAGCCCACAGAAGTCAGCTACATCCCTTGGGTCAATCCCGAGCGTGATAGCCAATAAAAACGCCCCGCGACTGCGGGGCGTTTTTCTATCTCCTTTACCGCCAAATCACTTTATAAATTCAATAATGGAATAAAGAAGATATTTTTATTCTTTGTTGTTATCCAACACGCCCTTTAATCTGGCCAAAAATCAGACCATGGAAGACGCGTGTGATGCAATTGAAGGATTCCCCATTCAACCTCTCCCCCCTCTCTGACGAGCAGCAACGTCAGTTGGGTCAGGTACTCTCGACCCTCAATACCCAGCAACTGGCCTGGGTGAGCGGATATCTCTACGGCCTCTCCCAGACCGGTCAGCAGAGCGTTGCAACCAGCGCCGCCGTGGCTGCACCCAGCGGCAGCCTGACCATTCTCTACGGCTCCCAGACCGGCAACGCCAAAGGTGTCGCCACTGCCATCAAGGCGCAGGCAGAGGCCCGCGGCCTACCCGTCACCCTAGCGTCGATGGCCGACTACAAACCCAAGCAGCTCAAGAAAGAGAGCCACCTGCTGGTGGTAGTGAGCACTTACGGGGAGGGTGAACCGCCGGAGAGCGCCGTCGATCTGTTCGAGCAGCTTAAAAAAGGCAAGGTTGGCAAACTGGACGGCCTCAAGTTCGCGGTGCTGGGGCTGGGTGACAGCTCCTACGAATTTTTCTGCCAGACCGGCAAAGATTTTGACAACTTCCTCGCCACCGCTGGAGCCGAGCGCATTTATGAGCTCGCCAGCCTTGATGTGGATTATCAGGATGCAGCCAAGGCGTGGGGCGAACAGGCACTCAACGCCATCACCGCAACCCTCTCTACCGGAGCGGCCAGCAGCAGCGTAGCCAGCGCGGTGCAGCAGGCGGTTGGCCACAGCCAGTACAGCAAGGAGAACCCCTTCCCTGCACGCCTGTCGGTCAATCAGAAGATCACTGGCCGGGATTCCACCAAGGATATCCGCCATATCGAGATCAATCTGGCCGACTCCGGCATTACCTATCAGCCGGGTGATGCCCTCGGTGTCTGGTTCGACAATGACGCCGAACTGGTGGGCGAAGTGCTGGCCCTGACCGGCCTCTCTGGCGATGAAGCCACGGCCCACGGCACCTTGCGCGCGGCCCTGACCAGTCACTTCGAACTGACCCGGCTGCACGGCGGCTTTATCACAGGGCTCGCTGACATATCGGATAATGCGGCGCTGAAAGATCTGGCTGGCGACAAGGCCCAGGTCAATGCACTGGTCGCCTCTGCCCAAGTGGTGGATGTACTGAAACGCTTCCCGACCGCGCTCACGGCCGAGCAGCTGGTTGGCCTGCTGCGCCCCCTCACCCCGCGCCTCTACTCCATCGCCTCTGCCCAGAGCGAAGTGGAAGAGGAGGTGCACCTGACCGTCGGCGTGGTGCGTTACCCGCAGGAAGATGGCACTGTGCGCTCTGGCGCCGCCTCCTCCTATCTGGCGGATCGGCTGATTGAGGATGGCGAGGTGCGGGTGTTTGTCGAGCACAACGACAACTTCCGCCTGCCTGCCAACCCAGATACCCCCGTCATCATGGTGGGCCCGGGCACCGGCATCGCCCCGTTCCGCGCCTTTATGCAGGAGCGGGAAGCTCAGGGCGCGGAAGGCAAGAACTGGCTCTTCTTCGGCAACCCCCACTTTACCCAGGATTTCCTCTATCAGGTGGAGTGGCAGCGTTATGTGAAATCGGGGCTGCTGTCGAAGATCTCGCTAGCCTTCAGCCGGGATCAGGCCAACAAGATTTATGTGCAGGACCGCCTGCGCGAGGCAGGGCTTGAGCTCTACCAGTGGCTGGAAGCAGGCGCTCACTTCTATGTGTGTGGCGACGCCAACAAAATGGCCAAGGATGTGCAGGAGGCCCTGCTGGATGTAATTGCCGAACACGGCCACAAGAGCCGTGAGGAAGCAGAAGAGTATTTGAGCGAATTGCGTCGTGCCAAACGTTATCAAAGGGATGTCTATTGATGAGCAAACAACCTCTTTCTCACCCAAAAGCGGGACCGGTCGAAGGGCCGCTGGCCGACAACGAGCGCCTCAAGCGCGAGAGCAACTTCCTGCGCGGCACCATAGAGCAAGATCTGCAGGACCCGCTCACCGGCGGCTTTAACGGCGACAACTTCCAGCTGATCCGCTTTCACGGCATGTACCAGCAGGATGACCGCGACATCCGCCCGGAGCGCGCCGCCCAGAAGCTGGAGCCGCTGCACAACGTCATGCTGCGTGCCCGCCTGCCGGGTGGGATCATCACCCCGGCCCAGTGGCAGATCATCGACAAGTTCGCCGAAGAGCACAGCCTCTACGGCAGCATCCGCCTGACCACCCGTCAGACCTTCCAGTTCCACGGGGTATTGAAGCGCGACATCAAGCTGATGCACCAGACCCTCAACAGCACCGGCATCGATTCCATCGCCACCGCCGGCGATGTGAACCGCAACGTGCTCTGCACCAGCAACCCGGTGGAGTCCGAGCTGCATCAGGAGGCCTACGAGTGGGCCAAGAAGATCTCCGAGCACCTGTTGCCCAAGACCCGCGCCTACGTGGAAATCTGGCTGGACGGTGAAAAACTGGGGCAGGATGAGGAGCCGATCCTGGGCTCCAACTACTTGCCGCGCAAATTCAAGACCACAGTGGTGATCCCGCCCCACAATGACGTGGATATCCACGCCAACGATCTCAACTTCGTAGCCATTGCCGAAGGTGGCAAACTGGTGGGCTTCAACGTGCTGGTGGGCGGCGGCCTAGCCATGACCCACGGCGACACCAGCACCTATCCGCGCAAGGCGAGCGACTTTGGCTTTATTCCGCTCTCTCACGTGCTGGAGGTGGCGGCCGCCGTGGTCAGCACCCAGCGCGACTGGGGCAACCGGGTCAACCGCAAGAACGCCAAGACCAAGTACACCCTTGAACGGGTTGGCGTCGAAGCCTTCAAGGCCGAGGTGGAGAGCCGCGCCGGCATCCAGTTCGGGCCGGTTCGCCCCTATGAGTTCACCAGCCGTGGCGATCGCTTCGGTTGGGTCGAGGGGATCGACGGCAAGCATCACCTCACCCTGTTTATCGAGAATGGCCGCCTGCTGGACTTCCCGGGCAAGCCGCTCAAAACCGGCATGCTGGAGATCGCCAAGGTGCATCAGGGGGATTTTCGCCTGACAGCCAACCAGAACCTGATCATCGCCGGGGTACCTGCCAGCGAAAAAGCCCGCATCGAAGGGCTGGCACGCCAATACGGCCTGCTGGATGACAGCGTAAGCGAGCAGCGCAAGCAGTCCATGGCTTGTGTGGCCCTGCCCACCTGCCCGCTGGCGATGGCCGAGGCGGAGCGCATGCTGCCCGCCTTTGTCACCGACATCGAGGGCTTGCTAACCAAACATGGGCTGGCGGATGACGCCATCATCTTCCGGGTCACCGGCTGCCCCAACGGCTGCGGCCGCGCCATGCTGGCGGAAGTGGGTCTGGTGGGCAAGGCGCCCGGCCGCTACAACCTCCATCTGGGGGGCAACCTGGAAGGCACCCGCATTCCGCGCCTCTATCAGGAGAACATCACCGAGCAGCAGATTTTGGCCGAACTCGACGCGTTGATCGGCCGCTGGGCCACCGAGCGAAAGCAGGGTGAGTGCTTCGGCGACTTCGTGATCCGGGCTGGAGTGATTGCGCCCGTTATCGATTCTGCGAGGGACTTCTATGCCGCTTAATGTCACTGAAGATGGCCGCCTTGACCTGCAGGCGCTGCTAGCCCTCGGCCGTGAGGAGCAAGTCGAGGCGCTGGCGCCCCTCAACCGGGAGCTGGATACCATGAGTGCCCCCGAGCGGGTGCGCTGGGCCCTGGCAAATCTGCCGGGGGAGCATGTGCTCTCATCCAGCTTCGGCATTCAGGCGGCGCTGATGCTCCATCTGGTGAGCCGCGAGCGGGCCGATGTGCCGGTGGTGCTGACCGATACCGGTTATCTGTTCCCCGAGACCTACCGCTTTATCGACGAGCTGACCGAGCGCCTCGCGCTAAATCTCAAGATCTATCGGGCCGAGCTCAGCCCTGCCTGGCAGGAGGCACGATTTGGCCTCTTGTGGGAGCAGGGGGTGGAGGGGATCACCCGCTACAACCAGCTCAACAAGGTAGAGCCGATGGACCGCGCCCTGCGTGAGCTGGGGGCCCAGACCTGGTTCTCCGGCCTGCGCCGGGAGCAGTCCGGCAGCCGTGGCAAGCTGCCGGTGCTGGGCATCCAGCGCGGCCGCTTCAAGTTCCTGCCGGTGATCGACTGGAGCAACAAGGATGTCTTCTACTACTTCAAGGAGTTCGACCTCCCCTACCACCCGCTGTGGGAGCAGGGTTATCTCTCGGTGGGCGATGTCCACACCACCGCCAAGTGGGAGCCGGGCATGAGCGAGGAGCAGACCCGCTTCTTCGGCCTCAAGCGCGAGTGCGGTTTGCACGAGGAAAATGGCGAGAACGACGGCTCAGGCATCTAATCCCGTCTTGAAAACCCAACAGAACAACAAGGGCATCCGAAGATGCCCTTGTTGTTATTTGCCCATTGGCATTCGTCCGTCAGCGGCGCTGCCAGGTCTCGAAGCTATAAGGGTGCGGGTTCTTTTCATCGGCAGGGTGGCTCTCGCAATCAACGCGTTGCCACTGACCATCGTCAAAAGCGGGGAAACGGGTATCACCCTCCACCGCCAGATCGATGCGGGTCAGGTAGAGACAATCCGCGCTCGGCAACATCTCGGCATAGAGATGACCGCCACCGATCACCATCAACTCCTCCACCGAGCTACCTGCCAACAGCGCCAGCGCCGCCTCGACGGAGCCCACCACCTCAATGCCCTCGGCCTGATAGTCGGGATTGCGGCTGATCACCAGATTGCGCCGTCCGGGTAGCGGTCGACCAATGGATTCGAAGGTTTTGCGCCCCATCAATACCGGTTTACCGAGGGTGACACGCTTGAAGTGAGCCAGATCGGCAGGCAGATGCCAGGGCATCTGGTTGTCCTTGCCGATCACCCTGTCGTGGGCCATGGCGGCAATCATGGAAATCTTCATGGGGCCTCTCACCGTCTGTCAGATTATGGGGCGGTTACGGTACACGACCAGAGAGGGGATCGCCAAACCGAAACTGAGGGCACCGACGATAAAGAGCGCCTTGAGGCCGTTCTCCACCGCACTCTGAATCAACTCCATGGTCACGCCGTTGATGTTGAGCTCCACCACCGCAATCATGGTCTTGAACGCATAACTGCCCGGGATCATCGGAATGATGGAAGCCACGCTGAACACCGGACGCGGTGCCAGCAGACGGCGCGACCAGTAGACGCAGACAAAGCCGACCGTGGTCGCCGCCGCCAGCGTCGCCCACTCGATGGGCATGCCGTAGTGGATCAGCAGGGTACGCAAGCTGTGGGCCAGCGCGCCGCCCATGGCGCAATACTTCAGCATCCGTGGTGGCACGTTGAACAGCATGGCAAACCCCACCGCTGGAATGGAGGACCAGAAGGCATCCTTGGCCAGTAGCCAGAGCAAATCCATCATACTTTCCACCCCCAGATCCCCGTGACCGACATGGCCAAAATGATACCTATGGCGGCGCTGATGGTCAGCAGGGTCGCGGTCCCCCAGCGGGCCAAGCCCATGTTGAAGTAGCCCTTCACCATGTCGGAGACCGCATTGATCAGCGGAAAGCCCGGCACCAGCAGCAGCACGCTGGCCGCCATGGCGAGATAGGGCTGGTCACCCCAGTTAAAAAAGGTGGCGCTGGAGGAGAGCAAGGTGGCAATAAAGCCGGTGGCGGCAAAGTTGATGAGCGGGCTATGGTGATGGCGGGCCATCAGCTGGCGCACCCGCATCGCCACGGCAGACGAGAAACAGGTCACCAGGAAGATGGGCCAGTCACCGCCAAACAGCAGGCTAAAGGCACCACAGGAGAGCCCCACCATGGGGACCACCAGCCAGGGGTGATAGTGGAAAGGGACGATGGCCTCGAGCCGCTGGCGCACTTCACGGGCACCGATCAGCTCTTTTTCCGCCATGATGCAGATCCGCTGGATCTCGCACACCACCTGCATATTGATGCCATGTTCGCGCACCCGCCGGGTAGTGGTGACGCAACCCCCCTGATAGAGGCTGGTGAGCACGATGGCACTGGAAGAGATGGCCATTTCGACACTCTCCAACCCCAGCGCCATCCCCAGCCGCACCGTGGTCTGCTCGATGATCCGGCTCTCCGCCCCGAACTGGGCCAACATCTGACCCACCTTGACGATAATGCGGGTGATCTCTGTCTGTTGTTCCCGCGACAACACCCGTCTTGGTGTGATACTTCTCATAATCCCTTCGAGTCGTAGCAATAAAAATTTCGGCCATATTAGCCTAACTTTTACTGTTATTCATCCACCCCTATCACAACCTGACTAATTAGTTATTACAAGAAGGAGAAAAGAGATTACATCACAAATACATTACGACTAACATTAAAAACCATAACAATCAGGTCGCCAGCAATTCCCTTTATTATGGCTTCACCGATTTGGCTGAAATATCAACCAAGGGGGTTATTGCAGATTATTTGCGACGTCGATAGTCCGTCAGATGGATTATTTTACCACTGCCATCGCTTTCAGGCGGAGGGTCCCCCTCTTCTCTGAACTGGCTCATTTCGCTGCGCATCAAATAAAAAGATTCCCGCATCATGTTGGTAATCCGGATACAGCTATCAAGATTGTTTTTCGCCAGCCGGCGCTGACCATCAATCTTGAACTGCAACCCGCGCAGACGGCGCTGCTGATCGGGGCTCGCACGGGCCATCAACTGGTCGATCTGCTGCTCCAGAATCGCATCAAGCCGGGAGGGCTCACTCGCAGCCAACTCCTTCAGGGTGTCAAAATCAGGCAACTCCATATGCCCTCCTTGGCGACTATTGCTGGCAACACACTGCGGTACCACACCATCACGTCCCAGCCATATAAATCTGTATATACGACGCGGCTAAAAAGGGTTCAATCCATCCACTGGCGACTAAACCGGACAATGGTCACTACGAGGGTGTCTATCTATTTTAATTGTGTTTGGAAACAAGCGATTGTTTTTAATTCAGGCGAGATAAAACACTTATACATTTTAGGTTGTGATTTTCTGTTTTTTATTGCAAATAAAAATCCGGGTGGCCTTATTTTGCTTCATTCGACACTTTATTCTTCCCTCACCGACCCGCGTCATCTCCTGACGGTTTAACATATCTCACTGATTATGTTATTTTAATTGCCACTTTTATCGGACATTCAAGAGCAGACCATGAGCAAGGCAAAAATCGGTATCGTCACCGTCAGCGATCGCGCCAGCGCGGGCATCTATGAAGACCTCTCCGGCAAGGCCATCATCGACACCCTGAACGCCTATCTGACCTCGGAGTGGGAACCTGTCTATCAGGTGATCCCCGATGAGCAGGAGCAGATTGAAGCGACCCTGATCCGGCTGGCGGATGAGGAGCAGTGTTGTCTCATCGTCACCACAGGCGGCACCGGTCCGGCCAAGCGGGATGTCACGCCGGAAGCGACCGAGGCGGTGTGTGATCGCATGATGCCGGGCTTTGGCGAGCTGATGCGGGCCGAATCCCTCAAATTTGTGCCGACTGCCATTCTATCGCGCCAGACTGCCGGGCTGCGCGACGATACCCTGATCGTCAATCTGCCGGGCAAGCCCAAATCAATCCGCGAATGTCTGGATGCAGTTTTCCCTGCCATCCCCTACTGCATCGATTTGATGGAAGGGCCGTATCTTGAGTGCGATGAAACTGTCATCAAGCCGTTTCGGCCGAAAAAATAGCGAACCCGACCATAAAAAATAATGGCGAGCCACGGCTCGCCATTATTTTTAACTCATCTGTCTGCGCAGAAAAACCGCATCAATTATTTGCGGCCGAATACTTTTACGCCCGCTTTGCTGCGCTCTGAATTACCGTACACTTCGATTTTTTTCACACAACGGCGCGAGCCCAGTGATTTCCACTCGGTTTCTTTATCACTGCTCATTTCCCGATCGAAACGAATGGTCTTGGTACGATCACCACCATAGGTCACCACCACCCGATCCAGAGTCAAATCACGCTCCGCCTTCACCTTGATATATTTGGTCTGACGGCAAACCACCAAAGGAATTGTCGCGCCATGATCACCGGCTCCCAGCAAAATAGTCCGCCCCAGCGTGAACTGATCGTCACCGGCATGGCTGGCTGACGCCACCACCAGCAAGGCACCACCCAGCAAGCTGCGTGCAGAAAAACCGGAATTCCAGATAGACATCAAGGACATAACACCTCCAATAAAAAATGGAGTGTGATGATAAGGGTTAAACCATAACGGAAGCTGTATCAAAGCTGAATTTGCTGCGAATGTGCGGGGATCAACAGAGAAAACAGCGCGACTTTTCGGCAAAAAGAGAAGAGCCGCAGATAGCGGCCCTTGCGGCAAGAGAGCGCTTAGCGCTCCATGATTTGGGTCACGTCATCTTTCTTGATCATTACCTCGCGCCCTTCATGATCGTAATAGCGATACATGCCGGTGCTCTCATCCAGCTTGGGTTTGCTCTCTGTGGTGATCATCTTGCCATCCTTGGTGCTCATGATGTATTGGGAGCTGCATGCCACCAGCCCCAGGGCACACACCAGGATCATCATCAGTTTTTTCATTGCGGCCTCTTCTGCGATCATCCTCACCACGAGGATGTTTCTTGAAGCCTAGTTCAATCGCACGGCACGGGATGGTGCGATGAGCAAAGCGGGATCGCCGTCAATAATCAGCGACTTAGCCTAGTTATCTGGCCGGGTGGCGAGCGCAATGAAAAAGGCCGGACATCTCTGTCCGGCCTCTTCTTTCAAGCGCAAGAACGCAATCATGACTTGGCAGGCTGACGCTCACCGGTCACGGTCGGGTTCTTGGGATCGGAACTCCACTCGTACCAACCGCCGTCGTAGACGCTGATCTGCTTCCAGTCCATCAGCCAGGCGTAGAAGAAGGCCTCGGAGGCGCGCCAGCCGGTACCGCAGTAGAACGCAGCCTGCTGGGTTGGCTCGATATTCCACTGCTCCCACATGGCGAGGATCTCGCGGGCCGGCTTCATGGTGCCGTCCGGGTTGTGGAAGTCGCTCATGCTGTTGGCATCGACGCCACCATGACCCCACTTGGCTCCCGGGATATCGCCCTTCGGCTTGATATAGCTGTAACCTGAGGTGTTGCCGACAAACTCGTCCCAGGTGCGCACGCTGACCAGTGCGCTATCGGGCTGCTTGAGCAGCTCTTTCGCCTGACTTAGCGTGGTGTAGTACTCGGGGTGAGCGGGAATGGCCACGCCAAACTCCTTCACCGGCTCATATTTGTTGGGAAGACCGGTTTCGGTGCGCAGGTGCTGGATAAACCAGGCATCCAGGCCACCGTCCAGCAGGCGCACATCTTCCACCCCCGCATACATCATCAGGTGCGCGGCACGGGCGGCCGCCATGGTGTTGCGACCATAGAGGATGACGGTGGTGTCGTGACGGATGCCGTTATCCAGCAGCAGCTTCTTGAGTGCTTCGTCAGAGACCTTGTTCCACAGCGGCTCCTCTTCGAGGCTGTTGGTATCGATATAACCGGCCCCCGGGATGTGGCTGATGAGGTAGGCCTTGGGTGAACCCCAATCCACTTCAAACAGCTTCCAGTCCCCCTTGGGCGCCGCGGCAACCGGCTTGCCCTCTTGCAGGTCAGCCAACCAGCGCGGATAGACCAGCTGCTGCCAGCGTGCCAGCGACTCGCGCGGTGCGGCTTGCCACCCTTGCAGCTCGAACAGCTGCTTGATCCCCTGCTTGCGCAGCAGACGGGCCACCTCGGCCACTTCGCGGGACGCACCGTAGAGGGCAACCGGACGATCGGCCTTCAGCCCCTTGCTCTCGAGCGCCTTTGGCCACTCTTCATCGCTGTATTTCCACTCGGCAGAGAGGTTCTCGGCGCCCGCCACATGACCGCCCTGCTTCTCCCCTTCCATCGGCCACCCCTGATAGAAGTAGCTGGCGCGGGTATCCAGGATGACAGCCTGTTTGGCCTTGGCATCGGCCAGCGAGAGCGGTGGCAACTCCCCTGCCACGGCGGGCAGGGCACACCAGAGCAGTAAGGTCGCCAGCGCGGCCTGCAGGAAGCGAAGATGTCGTTTCATGGTGATTTCTCGATTCATAGTGAACAAGGTTAAAAAATGGAGCGACCCAGCCGCTCGGCCAGCAGCTCCAGCACCGCCGTGCCCGCCAGCGAGTTGCCGGCTTTGTTGAGCTCGGGCGACCAGACACAGACGCAGAGCTCGCCCGGGATCAGGGCGATGATACCGCCGCCGACACCCGATTTGCCCGGCATGCCGACCCGATAGGCAAAATCGCCCGCCTCATCATAGAGGCCGCAGGTGGCGAGCAGGGCGTTGACCTGCTTGGTGGTGCGGGCGGGCAGCAGCGGCACGCTCTCGCCCAGTGGCACACCACGGTTGGCCAGATAGATGAATGCCCGCGCCAGATCAACGCAGCTCATGCGGATGGCACAGGCATTGAAGTAGCTTTGCAGCACCTTGTCCACTTCGTTTTCGAAGTTGCCGTAGGCCTTCATCAGATAGGCGATGGCGGCGTTGCGGGCAGAGTGCTGATATTCGGAGCGGGCGACCACCTGATCCGCCATGATGGCCGGATTGCCGGAAAGGCGGCGCACCAGCTCGAGGGTACGTTGACGCGGCGCAGTGAGGCGGGTCTCCAGCAGATCGCTCACCACCAGCGCCCCGGCATTGATAAAGGGGTTGCGGGGAATTCCCTGCTCGAACTCGAGCTGCACCAGCGAGTTGAAGGGCTGGCCGGAGGGCTCCTTGCCAACACGGGCCCAGATCTCCTCCTCCTGATAGAGAGTGAGTGCCAGGGTCAGGCTCAGGGCCTTGGAGATACTCTGGATGGAGAAGGGTTCAAAAGCGTCACCGGCGGTGAACAGCTCCCCCTCAACGGTACAGACTGCGATACCGAGCCGATCGGCCGGTACCTGAGCCAGTGCCGGAATGTAGTCGGCCACCTTGCCTTGTCCCAGCAACGGGCGCACCTCTTCAAGGATGCTGGCCAGTAATTCGGATGACAACACCATAAGCAATAAGCGATTCCATGACTAAAACAGCGGTGGAGATCCCATCCCCACTGACAAAAATCCCGCCAGCGGCGGGATTTTTCAGTTACCCACAACAAGGCGCCAGATGCGGCAGCCTTGTATCAGGCCGGTTCACCGTACCAGAGGTCGAACAGCTCGGTAACGACCACGGCTTCCATCCCCTTGCCTTCCAGCCAGGATTTGACGGCGGCGCGGTCTTCTTCGGTACACTTGCCCAGTTGCTGGGTGCAGATCATCCCTTCCCAGGCCAGGTGACCGGAGCCGGCAAAAGCCAGTTTACGGGGTTCAACAACCTCATCGATCATCGCATCGACTACCGCATCGATGGTCTCTTCGGCAGTGCCGACCGGGAAGTTGAAACTGATGTCGAAACCCATTTCCTGGAATTCATCGACGCGCAGTTTCTTGCGCAGGCGGCGGCTACGATTGGCCATGATAGCTCCTCAAGTTAGTTGATACGCTAGGTGTGTTGACGTGCCAGCTTAGCTGACACGCTTGAAAATCAGATCCCAAACCCCGTGGCCGAGACGGTGGCCACGTTGTTCAAATTTGGTCAGCGGACGCCAGTCCGGACGAGGCACCCAGTTGCCGGTGGCAGAGGTGTTCTCGTAACCCTCGGCGGCGCTCATCACTTCCAGCATATGCTCGGCATAGTTTTCCCAGTCGGTCGCCATGTGGAACACGCCACCGATGGCCAGCTTCTGGCGAATATCCTGGGCAAATGCAGGCTGTACGATGCGGCGCTTGTGGTGACGGCTCTTGTGCCAGGGATCCGGGAAGAAGAGCTGCAGGCAGGAGAGTGAACCGTTCGGGATCATGTGCTCCAGCACTTCCACCGCATCGTGGCAGATCACCTTCAGATTGGTGACGCCCGCTTCCTGAGCGGTACCCAGACAGGCGCCCACGCCCGGGGAGTGCACTTCAATGCCGATGAAGTTCTTCTCGGGGGCATTCTTGGCCATCTCCACCAGAGAGGCGCCCATGCCAAAGCCGATCTCCAGCACCACAGGTGCCTCGCGGCCAAACAGCGCGACCAGATCGAGCTGCTTTGGCTCGAAATCGATGCCCATGACCGGCCAGAGCTCTTCCAGGGCCTTCTCCTGCCCTTTGGTCAGGCGGCCTTCGCGACGGACAAAGCTGCGGATCTTGCGCATGAACTTGCCGTCTTCGTTAAATACATCTTGGGTCACAGGCATAATGGTCTCGTTATTTCATCAATCCGGGTAATACATCTATTTGTGTCCGATCCCGAGCGGGACCGCTCGCGGCTCGGCATTTCATCGACCCGCGAAAACAGGGGAGCGAATTATCCCAAGATAGGCCCAAGGCGCAAGTGTTTCGCGCAACAAATATTCCGGCCATCCACTTCCCTGCTCCCTCACTGGCATCACCACACCGACTAACCGTCCAATATAATCCGCAGTAGAGTCGTTCCAGCCCTTTTTTGGCGATTTTTGTGACAATCATTGCCTCATTTCTGAAATCTGATACAAACGGATAACCTGGCGGTCGAATGGAGCGACCGCCCACATGCCGAGAGAATTGTCTATGCAGCCGTTTTTTGCCCAGCGCTTCGAGAAGGTCGAGCCTTCCTTTATCCGTGAAATCCTCAAAGTTGCCGCCAATCCGGAGATCATCTCCTTCGCTGGTGGCCTGCCCAATCCCCACCTGTTTCCGGTCAAGGCGATCGATCAGGCCTGTCAGGATGTACTGCGCGAACAAGGGGCTGCTGCCCTGCAATATGCGGCGACCGAGGGCTTCGCCCCGCTGCGCCAATATATTGCCGACCGCTATCTGGCCCGCCACGGCATGCAGGTCAATCCGGACAATATCCTCATCACCAGCGGCTCCCAGCAGGCGCTGGATCTGCTGGGCAAGGTGCTGATCGACGAGGGTCAGGATCTCATCATCGAAGAGCCGGGTTACCTTGGCGCCATTCAGGCCTTTTCTGTCTACCAGCCCACCTTCAAGCCGATCACCCTTGAAGAAGAGGGACTGGACCTGGCGGCGCTGGATGCGCTGCTGGCAAGCGGCTCCAGTGCCAAGCTGCTCTACGGCGTGCCCAACTTCCAGAACCCGAGCGGTGTCTCCTACAGTCGTGCCAACCGCGAGGCACTGGCGGAGCGGCTGATCAGCCACGAGCTGTTGATGGTGGAAGATGATCCCTACGGCGAGCTGCGTTTCGAGGGCGAACATATGCCCCCCATTGCCAAGCTGGCGCCAAACAATACCGTGCTGCTCGGCTCGTTTTCCAAAACCGTGGTGCCCGCCTTCCGTCTGGGCTGGATGGTAATGCCGGACTGGCTGCGCAAGAAGGTGACTATCGCCAAGCAGGCGACCGATCTGCACAGCAACGCCTTCAGCCAGCAGGTGCTGCACCGCTTCCTGAACGACAACTCTCTCGACGCTCACCTGGAGAAGATCAAGGAGGTCTATGGTCGCCAGCGTGCCGCCATGGAGGCCGCGCTGGCCCGTCACTGCCCGCCCGGCGTCAGCTACACCCGACCGGAAGGGGGTATGTTCCTCTGGCTGACTCTGCCAGCCCACATCAGTGCCATGGCGCTGTTTGACGAGGCGATCAAGGAGAAGGTGGCCTTCGTACCCGGCGCCCCCTTCTACGTGCGCCCCGAGATCAAGAACACCCTGCGCCTGAGCTTCTCCTGCGTCGATGAAGCGACCATCGAGGAGGGGGTCAAACGCTTGGCCCGCGCCCTCCAGCGCATGCTCTGAACGCCCAAGCCAAACGGTATCAACAAAAAACCAGCGAGTGATCGCTGGTTTTTTATGCTCCCCATTCAACCATTCAGCCAAACAGGGTCTTGCAAAACTGCTTCATCGGGATGGGGCGGCTGTAACGATACCCTTGCAGATAGTCAACGTGGCGCGCCCGCAGGTAGTCCGCCTGCGACTGCTTCTCGACCCCCTCCGCGATCAGGATCAATTCAAGTCGCTTCGCCAGATCAATCACGTTTTCAACGATATGACTGGAGAGTGCATCCGTGCCGATCATCTCTACAAAGCTCCGGTCAATCTTGATTGCATCGACCTGAAACTGTTGCAGATAGGTGAGACTGGAGTGACCGGTGCCAAAATCATCGATAGAGATCAACACGCCCAGTTTGCGCAATTCGGCAAACATCTGAGCCGTTGTCTCATCAGCCACCAGCAGTTCACGCTCAGTCAGCTCCAGCCCCAAATCAACGGGATTGTCCTTAAACGCGTCGAGAAACGCCTTGCAGTCAGCCAACAGGTCGAGATCCTGAAAGTGCTTGGCGCTGATATTGAAGCAAAAATGGAACTTGGCCGGCAGCTTGCGGGCATAAGGGGAGAAGTGGTCGCGCACCTGCGCCATCAACAGGCTGGTCATGGGCACGATCAGCCCGCTATCTTCCGCCAGCGGAATAAAGCGATCCGGCGAGATCATCCCCTGCTTGGGATGCTGCCAGCGCATCAGCACCTCACAGCCACGCCACTGCTCATCCTCACCGGAGACCACCGGCTGCAGGTAGGGGATAAACTCCTCTTCGATCAACGCCCGCTTTAGCTCCTCCGCTGGCGAGCTGCTACGCCCCATCAGCCTGAAGGTGCCGAATCCAATCAGCAGTGCCAGCAACAGAGAGAGGATCAAGGTATATCTGGAGTATCGCCATGCGTGGCTCCAGTAGTCATGCACCGTGACCTGGGTGACGACCTGATAGGGGAAATCAGCCGAAGCGAGGGCAATATAACCCTCTTCTGTCGGAGAGGGCGCCGCCCCAACCTGACCTGAGCCAAACAGTGCCCTCTGCCCCACCACCAGAGCCATCGGGGAGTTCTTGCTGGAGATCTCCAGGGTATTGCGCAGGTAGTAGCCATCTACACCGATCAGCACACTCCCCTTGTCCGTTTCATGACGCAGCACGATCAAGGGGCGATCCGGTGTGACCTCATTGCCAGGCAGCAGTTGCAACCTGCCATCCACATAGCGGTCGGGATTGAAGGGGCCATCGTAGTCACCATAGAGCGAGGTGCAATAGATGTGGCTGCCTACAGCCAGATTGGCGGAACGGACATAAGGCACCGTGGCCACCTGTTCGCGCAGCAGTTGTGCCGCCTCCTTGCAGGAGTGACCAAGCATCCCCTCCACATTGATGGCCGCCTGCTGGGCATGGCCGATGGAGCGCTCAAACATCACACGGGCATGCTGCAACCGTGAATCGGCATCACGCTCTGTCTCCGTCACCGTCTGCCAGATAACGGCAACAACCCCCAGCAGCAGGATCCCGCCCCCCATCAGCAGCGCCAAGAGAATCCTCGAGTAAAGCTGGCGAAGTTTCAAACGACGAAATGGCATGGCGGCCTCTTTGATGCTCGGATAATGGGTGACAGCCTCGGTGGACAGGCGAAAAGGGTCGCCATAATAGCGATTGTTCAACAAATGTCCACCCAACAAAAATCAATCAATTCAAACTATTGTTCAACAATATGTCGTAAGAAGAGGATAGAGTTAACAAACGTCAAACAGAAAACTCCCGAAGCACGTCTCACTTGTTGAAGGGAAGCCACACCATTAAAGTTGAGCAAACGGCAGCAGGAGCATGCAGCGATGAAGATTCTTATTACCGGAGGAACCGGCTTTATCGGCCGCAAGCTGGTTGCCCATCTCAAGGTCAATCATGAGGTCGTGGTCTTGAGCAGGCAGGGGAGCCGCGCCTACTCCCTGCTCGGCCACGATATCAAGGTATTGGATAACCTCGACCGGCTTGATGACCTCAATGATGTGGATGCGGTGATCAATCTGGCCGGTGAACCCATCGCCGCCGGACGCTGGAGCGAGTCGCGCAAACAGCTGCTCTGCGATAGCCGCTGGCTGTTGACCGAGCAACTGGTGGATCTCATCAAGCTATCCAGCACGCCGCCCAAGGTGCTGATCAACGCCTCCGCCATCGGCTGGTATGGCAGACAGGGCACCGAAACCCTCGACGAGCAGTGTCGCTCTCCCAACGACGAGTTTACCCACCAGCTCTGCCAGCAGTGGGAAACCCTGGCGCAGGAGGCCCAGAGCCGCCAAACCCGGGTCTGTATCGTGCGGATCGGACTGGTGCTTGGTATGGATGGCGGCGCCCTGCCCAAAATGCTCCCCCCCTACCGACTCGGACTCGGCGGCCCTATGGGATCGGGCAGCCAAATGATGAGCTGGATCCATGTGCAGGATCTGGTACGCGCCATGCTCTTCCTGCTGGAACACGAGGAGTGCAGCGGCATCTTCAACGGCACTGCGCCCCATCCGGTCAGTAACCGGGAGTTCAGCCAGACCCTTGCTACCACGCTGCACCGTCCACACATCTTCTTCGTCCCGGCGCCGCTGTTGCAACTGGTGATGGGGGAGGCGGCAGATCTGCTACTCACTGGACAAAAGGTGATACCAGCGCGGCTGCAACAGGCCGGTTTTCACTTCAGCTATCCCGAGCTGCCGAGTGCCCTCACCAATCTGCTGCGCGAGCCCCGCTAACTCACACCCGCTCGCTGCGTCCACTCGTCAGCACCTCGCATAACAAGAAGCCCAGCCAATGGCCGGGCTTCTCGTTTATTGTGGCTGCGCTATTGCACCTTGTGTGCATCGGCTCGCGTTGGCGGGATTACAACAACCCCTGACCCAGCCCTCGCAGCCGATCGCTCAGGGTGCCAGCCAGCAGCTGGCGCTGCATCCCCTGCCCCGCCAGCGTCACCAGCAGTGCCCCCAGCGTCGGCAGGCCGAGCCAGATAGCCCAGTGGAACTGCCACTGCCCCTCGAACCACCACCACTGCAGGCCAAAGGAGCAGAGCTCCACCACCATGGCGGCACAGAGCCCCGCCAGCGCACCACTGGCCACCAGCTCCCAGCGCAGCATCTTTTTCAGTAGTTCGCTGCTGGCACCCAAGGTACGCATCAACAACAGCTCGCGCCGACGCTGGGCCATGCTGGCCTGGGTCTGGGTCAGGAGCACCAGCAGCGCGGCCACTGTCACCAGCCCCAGCATCAGCGCCAGCGCCCTACTCACCTGCTCCGATACCTGAGTGAGCCGCGCAATCAGGTCATCCACATCGATAAGACTCACCGTGGGGTGGCGGCGGATCAACTCCACCTCGGCAGAGCGCCCCGCCTCGGGCAGCCGGTAGCTGCCAAGCCAGGTTCGGGAGAAGGGTTCCAGCAGATCCTCGGAGAAGATCATATAGAAGTTGGGGCGCATGTTGTCCCACTTGATGCTGCGCAGACTGGTGACCCTGGCGCCGAAGCTGTGCCCCTCGATGGTAAAGGCGAGCATGTCCCCCAGCTTGATATCGAGTCGCTTGGCCAACTCGCTATCCACTGACACCTCGCCGGGCCCGGCAAGCCATTTCCCGGCCACCAGCTTGTTGTCGATTGGCAGGGTTGCCGTGGTAGTGAAGTTGAGCTCCCGATCGACCCCCTCGCGGCCACTGCTGGCACCCTCGCCAACCGCCTCACCGGCGATATGGGTCAGCCTGCCACGCACCATGGGATAGAAATCGGAAGTGGTGGCCCCGGCTGCCGCCAGTTCGCTCAGGATCCCCTCCCGCTCGTTCTCGGCCACATTGACCAGAAAACGGTTGGGTGCATCGACGGGGAGACGTGCCGAAAACTCATCCAGCAGATCGACCCGGGCCGCCCAGAGCAAGCCAAACAGCATCAGCGCCAGCGCAAAACCCGCCAGCTGAAATAGGCCGCTGCTGCGCTCGCGCGACAGATGGGCCAGCGCCAACCGCAAGGCATGAGGCCCGCTCACTCTCGCTCCCAGCCGCAACATCAGTGCCGCCAGCAGGGCCAGCAGCCCCATCAGCAAGCCCATGCCACCCACCAGACCCAGCGCCAGCCGTACATCGGCGGTAAAGCCCCAGACCAGCGCAAACAGCCCGAGCAGACCGACAGGCAGGGCCAGCCAGGGGGGAATCCCCGCCTCCAGCTCCCGGCGCAATACCCGCAGCGGCGGCACCTTCAGCAACCGCAAGAAGGGCACAAAAGCGAGCAGCAGGGTGATAAAGAGCGCCACCGCCACCCCCAGCGCAAAGGGGCGCCAGGAGGGGAGCGGCAGATCCGGCGGCAGCAGGTCCCCCAGCAGCTGCAAGGTGATCCACTGCATGGCTGTGCCCGCCACCAGACCCAGCAGCGCACCGATCAGCGTCAGCGACAGCAGCAGGGTTCCCATCAGTTGCCAGAGCGAGCGACGGGATGCCCCCAGCGTCTTGAGCAGCGCCACCATATTGGTCTGGCGCTCGGCAAAGTGGCGCACCGCAATCCCCATCGCCAACGCCCCCAGCAACACCCCGCTTAGCGAGGCAAGCCGGAAGAAACGCTCGGCATTGGCCAGCGAGCGACCCACTTGGGATTCGCTGTCATCCGGTTTGATCCACTTCTGTCCGGCCTGCAATTGCGGCAACAACCATTGCTCGTAACGGGCTAGCGATTCCCGCGGCCCCTTGAACAGATAGCGCCACTGCTGGCGGCTGCCGGGAAGCAGGGCGCCGGTCGCCTCGATATCGGCACTGTGGATCAGCGCCCGCGGCGCCAGCAGGAAGGGGCTGAAGCCCTGATCCGGCTCCTCGCCAAGCAGGCCTGCCACCTTGAGCACCGTATTGCCTACCTCCAGCTCATCCCCCGTTTTGGCCTTAAACAGCTGCATCACCCGGGCGGAGAGCCAGATCTCGCCGGGAGCAGGGGCACGGGCAGGTTCCAGAGTGAGCTTGCCGTAGAAGGGGAAACCATCGGGCACCGCCCGAATGGAGGCAAGCTGCAACGCATCACCGTGAAACAGCATGCTGTTGAAGCTGACGGTGGTCTGCACCGCCAAGCCATCCTGTTTCGCTCGTTCCAGCCAACCATTCGGCAGCGCAGCGGCAGTACGCAGCACCCGATCCGCTCCGATAAAGTCGCGGCCCGACGCCTTGAGTCCGGCATCGAGCCGATCCGCCACCAATGCCACACTCAAGACGCACGCCACGCTCAGGGCCAGCGCCAGCACAAACCAGCGCAGCTCGCCGCTGAAACCTTCCCGGCGAAGCAGTCGCCATCCCAAGCGCCACTGCATCATCCCTTGCATCTCCCGCCTGACCCGCAGCTCACCCCGTTACACCACATCATGGGCCACCTCGCGATCCAGTCTGCCCGCCGTCATGACCAGTTGCCGCTGGCAACGCTCGGCCAGCTGATGGTCATGGGTCACTACCACTAGCGTGGTGCCGTGCTTGCGATTGAGTTCAAACAGCAGCTCGATCACCTTCTCGCCGGTCTTGCTGTCGAGGTTGCCGGTCGGCTCGTCCGCCAGCAGCAGGCTTGGGCGGGTCATAAAGGCACGAGCGATGGCCACCCGCTGCTGCTCACCGCCGGAGAGCCGTGGCGGCAGATGGTGCAACCGCTCGCCAAGCCCGACCGCGGCCAGCAGCTCGCGAGCTCTTGGTTCGCAATCACGCTCCCCGCGCAGCTCGGCGGGCAGCATCACATTCTCCAGCGCCGTCATGGTCGGGAGCAGCAGGAACGACTGGAACACAAAGCCGATCTGCTCGGCGCGCAATCGGGCCCGCCCCTCCTCATCCAGCTCGCCAAGGGATTTGCCGAGGATCTCGATGTCTCCCTGACTCGG
This sequence comes from Aeromonas sp. ZOR0001, assembly GCF_000801015.1. Lineage (NCBI taxonomy): Bacteria > Pseudomonadati > Pseudomonadota > Gammaproteobacteria > Aeromonadales > Aeromonadaceae > Aeromonas > Aeromonas sp. ZOR0001. The sequence goes on from NZ_JRJY01000080.1 coordinate 151,344, forward strand.
CAGATCGAGCCCGGCCAGCAGCCCCAGCAGGGTGGACTTGCCGGAGCCGGAGGCGCCGACCAGCGCCACCGTCTCGCCACTATTGACTTGCAGATTGATCCCTTCAAGGATGGTGAGGCTTTCCTGGCCGAGGCGAACCGATTTGCCGAGGCCCTTGACGACAATAATGGGGGTTGAACTCATGCTCTGTATCCTTTGTTCCAATCCCTTGATGACAATCCATAGCGGGAGTTGAATTGATGGTGCGTATTCTGTTTGCCTTGTTCGTTGGCCTCGGCAGCCTGCTCTCGTCGGCTCAGGCCCAGACCCTGCTGGTGCTGGGAGACAGCCTGAGCGCCGGCTATCAAATGCAGGTTGAGCAGAGCTGGCCTGCCCTGCTCAACCAGAAATGGCAGGAGGAGGGGGGCAAACACACTCTGCTCAATGCCAGCATCAGCGGTGAAACGACCCAGGGGGCGCTGGCCCGTCTGCCCGCGCTGCTGAATGAGCACAAACCGGACTGGCTGCTGATCGAACTGGGGGGCAACGATGGCCTGCGCGGCTTCGCACCGACCATTACCCGCCAAAATCTGGCCAGCATGATCGCGCTCGCCAAGGAGCAGCAGACCCGTGTGGTGTTGACCCAAATCCAGCTGCCCCGCAACTACGGTGCCCGCTATCTGCGCCAGTTCGAACAGATCTTTCCCGAGTTGGCCCAGGCTAACGATCTGCCACTGCTGCCCTTCTTTATGGATGATATTGCGCTGCGCCCTGAACTTATGATGAACGATGGCATTCATCCCACCCCGGCGGCCCAGCCCCAAATCCGCGATAAAGTCGCCCGCTTTATGGAGCCGCTGCTCAGCCAATAAGCCCGCCGTCTATCACCAATATCCCATAACAAAATATCCCGCCAAAATCGGATGTTTTGAATGGGCGACGATCTCTGCGTGGCACCTTGATTCAACCAATCCATCGCCAATACCCAATAACAACACATCCCGCCGAAGCGGGATGTGTTGTTATTGATTTAGCATAACCGGCAGGCAACTTCTCAGCTTTGCAGCACCTGACGCAGCCGCTCCTGGGCCACCCCCACCAGCAAGTCGGGCTGGAACTTGGAGATAAAGCGGTCACACCCCACCTTCTTGACCATGGCTTCGTTGAAGTTGCCGCTCAGGGAGGTGTTGAGGGTGATAAAGAGATCGGACATACGCGGATCGCTGCGTACCTCGTGGGTCAGGCGGTAGCCGTCCATCTCCGGCATTTCGGCATCGGTGATCATCAGCAGGATCTCGTCAGTCACCTTCTTGCCAGCATCGCACCACCCCTTGAGCAGGGTCAGCGCCTGCAAACCATCCTGACACTCGATCACCTCAAGCCCAAGCTGGCCCAGGGTCTCGCGCACCAGATTGCGGGCGGTGCTGGAGTCATCGACGATCAGCACTTTGCGTCCATGCATCTCGGGCAGGATCTCCCGATCCAGCACCTCTTCGGAGATGCGGATGTCATAGGTAATGATCTCCGCCAACACCTTCTCCACATCGATGATCTCGACGATCTGATCCACTCCATCTTCGGGAATGCGGGTGATGGCGGTGAGGTAGTTGGCACGCCCGGCAGAGCGCGGCGGCGGCAGGATATCCTTCCAGGTCATGTTGACGATGTTGGCCACCTGCCCCACCAAAAAGCCCTGAATGGTACGGTTGTACTCGGTGATGATGAGGTTGGATTCACTGTCGATGGGCATGGGGCGCATACCGATGGCGCTGCGCAGGTTAATCACCGGGATCGAGGTACCGCGGATATTGGCTACCCCGCTGATATTGTGATGGGAGCCCGGCATCTTGCTCAGATGGGGCAACTTGACCACTTCCCGTACCTTGAAGACGTTGATGGCGAACATCTGACGGGTGCCGAGACGAAACATCAACAACTCGAGGCGGTTTTCCCCCACCAGTTGAGTTCGTTGATCAACGGAATCCAATATACTCGCCATACGCTGATATCCATCTGATTATTAATCGACTCTATTATAGAGGCTGCCCGCCAGGAAAGGCAGGCGCATTTTCAACCAGAGCGACCAACCAGACAAAAAAAGTGAGGCCGAAGCCTCACTTATCTCATTGATTTTAAAATCAATAGCTACAGACAGACTTCCAGCTGCCATCGGTTGCCTTGGGCTCGCTGCTGGTCCACCAGTTTGCTTGCCACACCACCTTGTTATGGGTGATGCGATCACCGCCATTGGCATGATCCCCCTGCGGCCAGCTCGGATAGGCCTTGTAGGCCGCCGGATTGACGTTCTGGCTGCTGCAGCTGGTGCCCGGATTCTCGCCGCCACCCGAACCCAGCACGGCCTCCGGCAGGGTCGGGAACTCGACCTTGAGACCAATGGTCTGGCTGCCACTGATGATGCGCATACCGCTCGGCACGCCAGCGGCGGGCAGGTAGTAGGTCATGGCGACTTCAATCTCGGCCCCCGGCGCCAGAGTCTGCCAGCCCGGCAGGTTCATGGCGACCTTGTGGAAGTCCTTCTCGCCCGCAATGCCTTCCGAGTTATCGTTGCCACCGCTCTCCACCACTTTCAGGCCCATGCCACTCTGATCCGTGATGGTGTCAGAGGTGGAGGTGGGCACCAGAAACTCGATGCGAGCGCCGCCCGGAATGGTCTGGGTCGACTTGTTGACCAGCTTGAGTTTCGGGTTGATCGGGTAGTTGGAGTCCCCTTCCTTGAAGCCGGAGAGGCTGACCTGGATATCGAGCTGGGCGCTCGGCGCGGCCAGATCGTTTTGCTTGGTGTTGTACGGAGTTGCCTTGGCAAACTTCTCATAAGCCAGGGTGGTCAGGGTACTGCCCATGCCGTACTCGTTCTTGGCCGGATCGAAGGCGTAATCACCCGCCATCTCCCAGAACATCACGCCACCCAGACCACGCTTGATGATGTAGTCGAGCTTGTGGCCCATGGACTCTTCATCTTCTGTTGAGAGAAACACCTTCTTCTCTTCGTTCCACAGCCAGGGCGCGTGGGCCTTCTCATCGTAGTAACGCACATACTTGCCCTGCATCACGTGAGCCGGATTGTTGGGATCCAGACCCCAGGCAGTGCCATAACTCGGCAGCGTGGTGATGCCGAGGCTGGCTGCATGCTCCAGGTTTTTGGCATGCCACATGGGCACGGCGCCACCGCCGATCTCTTTGCCGTTCTTGTCCAGATCATGCCAGATGTTGTCGATGCCGACCGCCCCGTTGCCGCACGGAATGGTGCTGCCACCTGTGCCCGGCTGGCACTCGTTCTGGCTCGGCAGGGCTGCCTTGCCACCCAGCCCGTGACTGCCACCGCTCACCCCCTGCCAACCGCGGGTGTAATAGGGCACGCCAACGTTGATCTTGCCAGCCGCCAGCGCACCGCGGAAGTAGTGGGCAGACCAGGCGGCGTTGAGGTAACCGATACCGCCAAACTGGGTCTGGGTATAGACGCCCCAATGGGAGAGCTCGGGGTCAGCATTGTTGTCGAACAGGGCCGCATTGTGACCGACAAAGTGGTTCCAGGCGCCGTGGAAGTCATAGGTCATCAGGTTGACGTAATCGAGGTACTGGGTGACCTGGAAGTTCTCCATCCCGCGCAGCAGATAGGCCGAGGCCGGTGAGGCGATGGTCAGCATATACTTGCGGCCATCTTCGTTACCGGCGTTGTCGAGCCGCGCCCGCAAGGTCTTCATCAGAACCTCGTAGTTGGCAAACAGCTTGGCCCGGCACTGGTTGGATAGCGGGAAGTCGTTGGGGTTGCCCGCATCCTTCATCGAGGTGGGGTATTCGTAGTCGATATCGACCCCGTCAAAGCCGTACTGGCGGATAAAGCTCACCGCCGAGTCAGCCAGGGTGTTGATACCGGCAGTATTGACCGAGCAATCGCCCTTGGTGGTGGCGGTGTAGAAGCCGCGCGTATCGGCCCAGCCCCCGACCGAGATGAGGGTCTTCACGTCCGGATACTGCTTCTTGTACTTCGACAGCAGGTTGAAGTGGCCCTTGTAGGCAAATTCAGGATCCATCTCGGCACCCGGCACGCCATCCCAAGTCATCTTGGTGGCTGCATCGTCCACCTTGATGGTGTGGCTCTGCTCATCCACCGCCGCGAAGGCGTAGTTGATGTGGGTGATCTTGTTCCATGGAATATCGCTCACCAGATAGGCGGGCAGGCCGTTCTTGCCGGTGCGCCAGGAGGTGAAGTAGCCGATAACCCGACGGGCATGGTCATCCCCCATGCACTCGTAACCATCCGGACGATAGATCTGGCGAATGTCACAAGAGAGGTTGCCACCGGTGGGCGGCAGCGCGGCCTCCTCGACATTGACGGTCACCGCCGCCGACTCACCGCTCAGATTGGTCTTGTCTGTGGCCACCAGCTTGAGGGCGGCACTCCCTTTGGCATCCGGCGTCCAGTTCACCTGCCAGGGGGCAGTAGTGTCTTCACCAATCTTCTTGCCATCGACATAGAGCTCGACTTTGGCCACATCGTTGTTGGCATCTGTGACGTTGCCGCTCACCGCCACACTGCGACCCAGCGTCACCTTGGCGCCATTGGCCGGGCTGCTGATGCTCGCCTTGGGCGCCTCTGGCGCGACCACGGCGGCGACGTTGAAGCTGGAATCCGCTTCGCTCAGCACCTTGCCATCTTTATCCAGCGCCCGTGCCTTGAGGGTATGGGCCCCCACTCCGGCGGCGCTCCAGCTGGCACTCCAGGGCGAGGCGCTCGCCGTGGCGACCAGCGTGCCGTCGACAAGATATTCCACCCGGGCCAAGGCCGTTACCGGGCCGCTCAGGCTCACCGCCAGCGCCACGCTGGCTCCTTCGTTGAAGCTGGCACCTACAGCCGGCGAGCTGACGGCCACACCGAGCGCAGGAGGAGGCACCTCGCCACCATAGGGCTTCCAGGCATCTGCCCAGACCACACCTACCCCCGGCTCATAGTGATAGGGGGATGCCCCGCACCAGCCTGAATAGGGAAATTCTTTGCACTCGTAGAGGGCACCGACGTTGCTGACGATATCGCCAGCCTTGTAGGCAGTACCGGATTTATAGGCGGGATAAGCGGCCTGAGCCCAGGCGGGCGCAGCCGCAAGGGCGACCAGCATGGCAAGCCTGCTGGGTCTGAAGAGCTGTTGCATATTGTTATCTTCCTTGTTTTGTCTTGGCTTGGTCACCAAGGCAAAGAACAACCGCAACCTGCATGATGGGCGCAGACAACTGGCAATGGACCTGCCACACAAACCACCCCTCACCCAGGGAAACCCCGCTATCTGGATCCACGATCGAGACCGGAGGCATTGCGCCCCGACATCACTGCCGGTTTGCCCTTTACCTGGGTTCCGTGAGGAACGAACCCAGTATAGGAAGGCGACAAGATCCCCTCAATCTTTATTCTCAAAGAGAATTATCCCCTGCCACGAAAGCGTCATGATCACAGGGTTAAAATTGATTGAATTATCAAAAAAAATCATATCGTTACTGGGATCATAAAAACGCTTTTCCTCATCTTCCCAGATTCGTTTAATGTGCGTTGGCTCACTGGTATGACATGCCAGAAATGTGACAATGCGCGCCCTTGGTCAACGAGCCAAGGCTATGGAATCACTGGCAAAAATAAAAAAGGAACACCTATGAAAGGTACTCGTACCCTGCTGTCGCTGGCCGTGGGGCTGGCACTTGCATCCTCAGGCGCCCATGCGGCATTTGTCTGCCCGTCCGATCCGGCTCAACTCACCCCCATCCCGACCATTCAGGGTACAGGCTCCGCCAGCGCGCTGGCTACCCAGACCGTGACCGACAAGAACGGTAACGTGACCGGCAAAATCAGCCCGGGCACCTTCAACGTTCGCGGTATCGTGACGACGCTGGGCCAAAGCCTGACCAAGGGGTTCTATCTGACCGACCCGGTGGGCGATGGCAATCCGGCCACCTCTGATGGCATCTTTGTCTATCTGAACGACAAGGACTTCGCGACCAAATATAAAGACATCAAACCGGGGTCTGAACTCTGCCTCGAAGCCAAGGTCGAGGAGTATTACGGCGGCACCCAGCTCAAGCCCACCTTCGAATCCAGCAAAGCCCGCCTGCAAGTCACCGCACAAGGGCTGAATGTGCCGACCAGCGTACTGCAGGTCAATGAAGGGGAGACGCTGGCGCAGGCACTCAATCGCCACGAAGGGATGCGGGTACGTCTCGACAGCAGCAGTGACCTGCACCTGACCCGCAACTACGGCTTCGACTACAAGGTCTATCGCAACAACGTAGAGTTGGCCCACAAAACCCCGCTGATCAAACCGACCCAACTTCATGTTGCCAGCAGTGCGGACGCTGTCGCACTGGCCACGAAAAATGGCAGCAACCGTCTGGTGGTTGAGTCTGATTACAAAGCACCGGATGGCGTACTGCCCTGGTTCCCAAGCTGGGATGCCGATCAGGGATATCTGCGCATTGGTGATCAGCTAAATGGATTGGAGGGAGTGATCGTCTACAACAAGGATGCCTTCCGTCTGGTGGTACCGAGCGATGTCACCCTGACTGCCGGCGCCCTGCTGCGCAGCCCTGAAGAGGATCGTCAAGACGCGCCGGCTCGCCTCGCTGGCAGCGATCTGCGGATCGGCAGCTTCAACGTACTCAACTACTTCACCAGTCACTCCAGCATTGGCGGCGCACTCAATATCCTGTGCAAGGATCAGGCGGATGCCGACAACGCCAAAGGTTGCAACCGGGGTGCCAAGAGCCAGCCCGAGTTCGAGAAACAGCGCACCAAGATCGTCAATGCCATCACCGCAATGGATGCCGATCTGCTTGGCCTGATGGAGATGGAGAACAACGGCTTCGAGGATAACTCGGCCCTCCACAATCTGGTGACCCGCCTCAACGAACAGCAGAAGGATGCGAGCAAACACTACGCCTATGTGCGTCTGCCGGTCACTGCCCTTACCGATGGCAAGTTCTTCGGCGGAGACGCCATCATGGTGGCGATGATCTACCGTCCTGCCCTGCTCACCCCCAGCGGAGATGCCAGCGTCATCAAGCTGCCTGAGCAGCGCTACACCACTGGTGGTGTGGCCAAGACAGCCGGTCAGCGCGATTCTCTGGTTCAGACCTTCACCCTCGCCAAGAGCAAGGAGCCGCTGACACTGGTGGTCAACCACCTCAAATCCAAGGGGTCAGGCTGCTACGAAAATGGCGATGGCAAGACAGAACCGGCCGACCTGCAGGGCAAGTGCACCGAGTTCCGGGTCTCTGCCGCCAAGGTGCTGGGTGAGGCGGTCAGCAAACTGCCGGGCCAGGTGCTGCTGGTGGGCGACTTCAACTCCTACGCCAAGGAAGATCCGATCCGGGTGCTGACCGACTACAACCCGGCCACCAGCGAGCGGAAGATCGTATCGGCCTCCCACACCTTTATCGGTGATCAGTCCTATGAACAGCTCGGTCGCGAAGTGACTCGCAGCTACGGCCTGATCGATCTCAACGTCAAATTCAACAAGGAGAAAGCCATCTCCTACAGCTACGACGGGGAGCTGGGCACCCTGGACTATGCCCTCGCCAACCCGGCGCTGGCCAGCAAGGTGGCAGGTGTCGCCGACTGGCACATCAACTCCTTCGAGAGCTCCCTGTTCGAATACGGCAGCCAGTACACCGGCTCCCTGCTCAAGTCTGACAACCCCTTCAGTGCCTCCGACCATGATCCCATCATCGTCGACCTGAGACTGGAGAGCGATGCCACCAAACCGGACACATCCTCAGGCGGTGGTGCACTGGGACTCGGCCTGCTGGCCCTGTTGCCACTGGCCTGGCGACGTCGCCGTTAATCACAGGCGCATCTGAATAGTGCAAGCAAAGCCCGCGAGTCTCGCGGGCTTTTTCATTCAGGTCATTGGATTTACAAATGAAAGGCGCGGACGTATGGAGAAAATAAATGATGGAGAAAGCAAAAAGGCCACCGCGATGCGGTGGCCTTTTGCTTCTTGTAACAAGAATTTGGTGGAGCTACGCGGGATCGAACCGCGGACCTCTTGC
>NZ_JRJY01000080.1:159384-161126 GCF_000801015.1 Aeromonas sp. ZOR0001
ATTCGGTACTGAATGAATGGTTCTGGCGGCCATTCATCCTAAATAATGGTGGAGCTACGCGGGATCGAACCGCGGACCTCTTGCATGCCATGCAAGCGCTCTCCCAGCTGAGCTATAACCCCACAAAGGTCGGCTTGGGTGATACACACCGCACTGCCCTGGGTACTTCATGTCAATCAGGAACCTGGTGGAGCTACGCGGGATCGAACCGCGGACCTCTTGCATGCCATGCAAGCGCTCTCCCAGCTGAGCTATAACCCCGATTTGTGTGAATGACCAACAGTCACTCTGAATTTGGTGGAGCTACGCGGGATCGAACCGCGGACCTCTTGCATGCCATGCAAGCGCTCTCCCAGCTGAGCTATAACCCCTTTGATTCCAGATTGTTCGAGGAGAATTTGGTGGAGCTACGCGGGATCGAACCGCGGACCTCTTGCATGCCATGCAAGCGCTCTCCCAGCTGAGCTATAACCCCAACTCACCTCGGCGCTGACGAAGTTATCTCCGGCAACGGAGGCGCATGATAGGCATCACCCGCTTTGCTGTCAACCCTAAAATAACCGCGACTGATTCGTTTAGTCAAAATTGCAGCAGTTCGCTGTTTTTACCAGCAAGGCGCGTGCTATCTCTCTGTTTTATGTCACAAATCGGCTCAAGCACCTATACAGGAGAGGCCGTGCAGCAAGCCCCTTTCCCCGTGCAACGCCCCCCGCTCTCAGACCTCTCTATGCTGGCTGGTAATCAGCTTCTCCCCCGTCACCTCGGGAAAGCCTTTCCATAAAGGGCATTGCATTTGAAAACCCTTTCCATGATTTTTGTAAATTTACAACACAGAAAGTTGATCTGGATCACAAATGACCATAGGATCAAACCGTGACCCAGGTCACACACCATAACCATAAATGACAGAGCGATGAGGTAAACCATGTTTGAGAATCTGGCAGTCCTGTTCCACCTGCGTGGTGCAACCACCAAGAACGGCGTTGTAGAGAAAGATGCCTATGCCCCCTCCACCCGTGAATACTACTTCCGCTACGGCAAATAATTGCTGAAAGCCTTTCACGAAAAATGTAATAAAACAACAACACACATCATCACACAGCCCTTTCGAGGCGCTGTCCTGTCCGGGCCAGATGTTCCACGGCCAAACCTGAACTCCACCAAACAAGAATGGGGCCCGCAGGCCCCATCTTTTATTGCTCCGGATTGTCATTGCACCAGATAGTGCGCTGGCTAATCGGCAAGCCTTGTAACCCTGAAACGGCTCAGAGCTTGATCCAGGCATCAGCCCAGGCCGTACCCTTGCCCGGCTCATAGGCCCAGGCGGCACCTGCGCACCAGCCGGTGTAGGGGTGCGGTTTGCACTCGTAGCTGGCACCGCCGTTGCTGACCCGCTCGCCCGCCTTGTAGGGAGTCCCCTCTTTGTAGGCCGGATAGTCAGGCGGCGTTACGCCCCCCTCCTCCCCTTTCACCAGCAGGCTATGGGTAGCGCTACGGCTCAAGCTCCCTTCATCGGTCACCGTCAGTTTGATCTCCAGCTTGGTATCGCTGGCCGGCTTGGGCAGGGTCAACTCCAAGGTCACCTGATCCAGTGCCGGGGCAGAAGCTCCAGCCGAGATAGTCCAGGCATAAGTCAGTGGCTTACCTTCCGGATCGCTGGAGTGCTGGCCGGAGAGGGTCACCTTGCTGCCACCTTCGGCCTGCGCCGGGCCAGTGATATTGGCCACCGGCGGCAGGTTGGT
>NZ_JRJY01000080.1:161270-175186 GCF_000801015.1 Aeromonas sp. ZOR0001
ACCTCCGGATAGAAGTGCTGAACGCAGCGGCTGTAATCCCCTGCCTTGAAGGCGCTGAAGCGGGTCTGGTAGCCCACCAGCTTGCACGCATAGCTCTTGCCGCCGTTGGGGTTCTCTGCCACATAGCTCCAGTCCTGCTCCCAATAGATGGGCAAGGCACCGGCGCCATTGTCGTCAAACACCTTCATGTTCTTGCAACCCAGCACCTCGTCGGATGGCACCGCCACTCCGAGGTAGTTGGCAAACTCGCGGTAGTAGTTGATGCGGTTCTGGGACTGGGCGTGCTCGACCGGGCCGCCGCACTCCACCCCACCGTTGATGATCTGGGTGGTGACCCCGAAGCCCGGCACCAGACCGTTCTGCTTGTCAGGGTCATTCGGCTGCCAGGTGCCATCGATGACATGGAGCATGGAGGGCTTGGGCGGCTGCGGATAGGTATAGAAGAACACCGCACTGGCGAGGTTCAGCCAGGTGTCGGCCACCAGATCGGGGCGGTCGAGCAGGGTGCGCACCGTGCCGAACATCGCCTCGGAGAAGGGGCCGTAGTTGTAGTTGTAGGAGAGTTGCTTGGCGCCGCGGCCAAAGTAGCTCTTGAACTCGCCATTGTCGAACGTACCGCACGGCCACTGCTGACCCTGCCACACATCGGGGCGGCACTCGGCGTTGTAACCGCCGCGCATGGTCTCATTCCATCCCATCTCGCGCACGTAGACCAGCGCCTGACGCCACTCGGCTTCCGGGCGCCAGTTTTCATGGCCGCCGGTCTCCTGGGCGAAGTGGGCGAACATGGTCGCCAGGGTCTTGCGGCAGATGGCGTCAGCATCGCGGCCGTCGCTGTAGTCGCCGCACAGGGCCGGGAACTTGGCCGCCGCCTGCAGCAGGCCGCGATAGGTGTACTCGGGGGCGCGCAGCGGGAAGAGGTAGTTGAACTGACCCTCGCTCAGCAGGCTTTCGACCCGCTTGACGTTGCCCGGGTTGTCGACACGGCCCGGCTGCACCGCCTCGACCACCAGATTGTCCCGGGTAGCGATGGAAGCCTTGACCGCTTCCATCGCCGGGAAGTCGGTCAGCGCCTTCTCTTTGGCATCCAGCTCGGCCTGGCTCATATAGACGGGGGTGGTGCTGCCATCCGGCGGGGTAGGCGTTGGCGGATTGGGCTTGTCATCGCCGCCGGTGTCCGGCGGGGTCACTTCCCCTTCGCCGACAAGCTTCCACGGGGTATCCCACTCATGGGCGGCCGCCATGCCCGGAGTCTGACCCGGGTTGACCCACCACTTGGCCTCGAAAACCTGGCCGTTGTAATTAACCTGGCTGCCGCCCGGGTAGGATTTGTTGATGTCGTATGCCTCGGCCGCCCACAGGTGGCCGCTCAGCATCAAGCCGGCAAGCAGAAGGGATATGCGATTTTTTTTCATTATTGTTGCTCTCTATGGTTTTGTGGCAAAAGGCGGAGCCTGCCTGAACAGGCTCCGCCATCTTCATCATGGACTCAACCTAGGGGCAGCTTGCCGCCCCGACATCCAGCCAGACATCGTGTTTGCCCGGCTCGTTGCCTTGAGTCCACCACTTGGCCTTCCACTGACGGCCGTTGTGGTTGGTCAGCTCACCGCCGTTGTAGGCAACGGTCGCGCTCCAGCCCAGATCAACCTGACTCGCCAGCGCCCACTGATCGGCGACGCGGCCCGGTTCATTGCCCTGAGTCCAATACTTGGCACGCCATACCAGCTGGTTGTGGCTCACCTTGTCGCCGCCGTTATAGACCTTGCTGGCCTGCCATGCGGGAACATTCGCCGCTTCCGGATCTGTGGTGTTGCAAGAGCCGTCGACCACGGGCTCCAGCGTCAGCACGACGCGCCCTTCGCTTTGATGTACCCCGTCCGAGACGCTCACACTCAGCTCATGCTGCTCGCTGGTGGTGACTGCCGGCGGCAGCAGACGCAGGTTGGCGCTGGTCTCGCCTTCTGCCTGCCAGCCCGCCGGGAAGTGCCAGCGGTAGCTCAGCGCATCGCCCTCGGGATCGCTCGCCTCGGCAGTGATGGTCAGCCACTCACCGCCGATGCCGCCGAGTTGTGCCGGTACGGTTACCACCGGAGGCTGGTTCTCAACCACGCCCTGCTCCAGCGGCCACCCGTTGACGGTAAAGGAGAGGGTCTGCTGCGGTGGCAACAAGCTCTGCTGTACCAGTGTCTGGCCACGGCACTGGATAGTGGCGCGACCGGGCTCGCTGGCGGTGGGCAGGTTGATGTGGAACTTGTTCATGACGCTGCTCGCCGCCCGGTGATTGGCCAGCCTGAAGCGCTGCAGACCATCGCGGGTCTCCACCTGCAACTGGCAGTCATTGCCGGACAGGGTGTTGCTGTCATCCGGATAGGTGAAGCCGTAAGCGCCGTGCAGAGCCGGATAGATGTAGCTGCGCAGGGCTCCTTGCGGGTCGTAATAGCCCACCAGGGTGGTCACCGGCACGCCGAACTGCTCCGGCTTGCGCGCAACCTTGGTATCGATGGGGGAGACCTCCACCCAGCTCTGGCCATCCGAGGTGAAGCTCTTCTTGAAGCCCCGGTTCACCACAATTTCCTTGCCGTTGATAAAGAGACGACTGTTGTAACCGGCCCCGTGATCGATGGTCAGACTGCGCCCACGGTTGTCCGCAGAGGCAACCGGCACCCGGATATCACGAGTCCAGCGTCCATCCCACATGGCAACCCTGACCAAGCCGTAATCCGCCAGCAGGGCACTCAGTCCGGCCTCGCTCAGAGCATCCATGGGTGCATCGACCTTCTCGATCCCCTCGATTGTGTGCTGATAGGGCTCCATCCTGGCCGTCGCACTGTTCCACTTGCTAAAGCCGGTGGCCGAGTTGGCATCGAATACCGCTTTGCTCTCCAGAAAACGCTGGATGATTGCGGCGGAATTGGGGGTATAGAGGGTGAAACGGTTGGCGCCGGAGAGAGGGCTGCCGCCCGCCATCGCATCGTAGCCAAACTTGCGGCCATCGAACGGCGGCTGGCACTGGCCATCCAGACAGGCATCCTCATTGGTTCGGGTCGGCGAGAAGTTGGGGATGAAACGGTGTTTGTCACTGTCCCAGCCCCAGCTGGAGTTGAGCTGATCGGCACTGCGGTGAACCGAGCCACGGAAGCCATCCACATAGTGGCCAAGGCCGAAGTTATGGCCCACCTCGTGGCTGAACTCGTTGCCCAGCGAATCATCCAGCGTGACGATGCCACCGCCACCGGAACCACCGTGCACCTGAACTCCATTGGCATACTTGCCGCGACTGTTGTGCGCCGTCAGCTGGGCCGCCACAAAGGGATGGCTTCCCTCCCCTTCACCGGCACTGCTGTTGATGCCGTAGTTGGCATTGTCGATCCCGTGGGAGATAAGCTCCTTGCCGATGCGCTGGCGCATGGTGCCGCCATGCCACCCCCCTTCGCTTGGGTCAAAGTCGGTCAGCAAGGTGCCGTTGGGCAGCATCACCTCAGGCAGGGAGAGCGGTGCATACTGACTGACGATCAACCGGCTGGCCGGGATGGTCTGGAAGTATTCGCGATGAGCCTCCTTGTCATTGGCAAAGGCAAAGCGATCCCGCGGCGTGGTGAGCATGCCGATGTCGATGGTGTGCAGCAGCAGCTCGCCGGGGGCGCCGACTTTGATGTCACGCAGTTCACCACTGAGATTGCCCTGACGAACGGAGAGGTTCAGTCCGGGCAGGATCCACTCGGCAGGCAGCTCGCCGCTCCAGGTATCCGCTGCATAGGTGATGCGGTTGTTCTCCAGCTCCCCCTCGCGGAACCACTGCCCATTGGCAAACTTGAACTGCAGGGTCTGGCCACGGGAGACGGTCACCTGTCGCTCGCCATAGAAGGCCGTCGAGTTATAACCGGCGCTGGAGCGGATCCGCACCATCTTGCCCTCCAGCTCCGGGCTCACGGGCAGGTAGATATCCCGAACCCAGCGGCCGTCGGCGGTCTGGATCTCCACCAGCGCGTGACCAGTCAGCCGATCCTTGAGGAAGGCGCCGCTCTTGTCGCTCAGTTTGGCCAAATCAGCACTGCTGCTGATGACGGCAGTGGTGCCGCTCTCCGGGACGAAGCTCACTCCGCCTTCGGGAACCCCCGCGAGGTGGTAAACCGTCTCGGGCAGCGCCGATGGCGGCGACAAGGTCAGGGTGCCAAGCAGCTTGCCTCTGCCGTCACGAGCCTCCACCGTCATCGGGGTCACCCCGTCGGCCTGGAGCGGTTTCACCAGCAGCAGGCTCTTGCGCAGGCTGGTCAGGATGGGTTGGCGATCCCCCTCTTTGGGATGGGACGGCAGGATCTGGCTCTGGGCAAACTGCACGCTGGCAGCCAGACTGCCCGCCAGATCGCTTTGCGGTGTCGTCTCATTGAATATCAGGGGTGAGGTGGTGGCAGACAGGGGGCCAGCCGCCAGGGTTGCCATGATGAGGGCTGCGATGCGGGTCACATTTGTGGTCATTGTCGGGTTCTCGTTCATATTGCTACCGGGAATGAGGGGCATGTCGCCATGCCCCGTCATCGGTGAGGAGGCCTCAGTTACAGCTTGCTGCCCCGATATCCAGCCAGACATCGTGCTTGCCCGGCTCATTGCCTTGAGTCCACCACTTGGCCTTCCACTGACGGCCGTTGTGGTTGGTGAGATCCCCGCCGTTGTAGGCAACGGCTGCGTTCCAGCCCAGATCAACCTGACTCACCAGCGCCCACTGATCGGCGGCGCGACTCGGCTCATTGCCCTGAGTCCAGTACTTGGCACGCCATACCAGCTGGTTATGGCTCACCTTGTCACCGCCGTTGTAGACCTTGCTGGCCTGCCATGCGGGAACGTTGGCTGCTTCCGGATCTGTGGTGTTGCAAGAGCCACCCTCACCACCTTCGTTGATTGGCGTGACGGTGAGACGGGTGGCCGCGTTGGCATCGAGTGCGCCATCGGAGACGGTCACAGAGAGGTCATAACCGGTTTCGACATCGACCGCCGGGCCGGTGACCACCAGGGTGGCGCTGTTCTGGCCGGTCGCCGTGATACCGGCAGGCACTTGCCATTGATAGATCAGTTCGTCGTCGTTGGGGTCGGATGCCTTGGCAGTGATGCTCACCTGCTTGCCCTCTTCCACCTTGACGCTGGCGGGCAGAGTGACCACCGGAGGCAGGTTGGGCTGCGGCGCCTTGTTGGTCACCACCACCTGATCCCTGGCGGTCAGTTGATGGTCATCGGTCACCGTCAGCTCGAACACCAGCGCGGTATCTGCGCTCACGGCATTCACATCGACCCGCACCTTGGCCTGCGTGGTATCACCCAGCACGGCTTGCGGACCGGAAACCTGCTTCCAGCTGTAGGTCAGAGAGCCTTTTTCCGGATCATGGGAGGCTGAGCCATCCAGCGTCAGGGTAGCCGGGCCGGTCACCGCCACATCGCTGCCCGCGTTGGCGACCGGCGGCTTGTTGGCTGGCGGAGTGACCCCTTCGCCGTGGCCGAGACCTTCATGCATGGCGTTGAGGATGTCACCGTTGTCGGCATCGATCTCCCAGGAGAAGAGCCCGCCCAGCTTGTTGGCCAGCACGTATTGGCCTTTCGCCTTGACCGAGCGCTCGTCGTCATAGGTGATCAGCTCGCCGGTGGAGGGCTTGAACAGGGTGGCCGCTTCGGCAGTCTCGTCGTAGTTGTACTCCCAGCCTGCGCCCATATGGCTGTTGACGATGTGGCGATAATCCAGCACGCCATCTTCCCAGGTGCCCTTGATCTTGCCGGTGGCGGTGCCGGTGAAGGGATCGTTGCCCTGATATCCGCTCACCCCTTTCCAGCCGCGACCGTAGGCGGCGGCACCGATCACCAGCTTTTCCGAGTCGACCCCTTGCGCCAGCAGTTGCTGTACCGCTGCATCAGTGTTGTAGCGCTTGTTGGCCGAGCCGTTGGTGGCCTGATAGAGGTTGGCCTGATGACCCAGGGAGGTATTGCTCCAGGCACCGTTGTAGTCGTAGCTCATCACGAAGAGGTGATCCATATACTGCTGGGCAGCCTTGTAATCCACATCCTCAATCTTGTCGTAACCGGCACCGATGGCGGAAGTGAGCTGATAGGTGCGACCGGTCTCGGCCTCCAGCTCGTCGAGCATGGCGCGCAGATCCTTCATGATCAGCACATAGGTTTCCCCATCTTTGGTCTTGTCCCCCAGATTGGGGTTGGCACCGTCGCCGCCCGGGAACTCATAGTCGATATCGACACCGTCGAAGAACTTCCAGGTCTGCAGGAACTCTTTGACCGAGGCGACGAACACGTCACGCTTGGCCTTGTCATGCATGAAGAAGAAGGGGTCGGAGAGGGTCCAGCCACCGACTGAGGGGAGGATCTTCAGGTCCGGATAGGCCTGTTTGAGGGCCATCAGATTGCCGAAGTTGCCCTTGTAGGGCTCATCCCAGGCGACCAGTGACCCCTGCCCTTTTTGCAGCGCGGCCCAGGGATCGTGAATGGCGACCTGAAAATCCTTGCGCCCGGCACAGGCACGTTGCAGCGCCTGGAAGCTGCCGGCAATCTCTTTGAGGCTGTCGTTGAGGCCATCACCGCCACAGATCGGGGTGAAGCCATAGAGGATATGGGTCAGGTTCTGGGCCGGCAACTTGTCCACGGTGAAGTTGCGATCATAGACCCCCCACTCCACATAGTAGGTGCCGACCACCTTGCCGGACTTGTTGACATAGGGTTTGTTATTCTCCTGCAGGGCAGGCTTGAGCGGCGCAAGGTGGCTGCCATCGGTATCGGCGACCACGATCTCCTTGGCATCAGACAGGGTGCAGCCATCGCCGTTGCACAGCGCGACCTGCATCTGATAGCGGCCCCCCTTGTGCACCTTGAAGGTGGCGGTACCCGCGGCGGAAGAGGGACCGGACCACACCTCCTTGCCATCCAGCAGCACCTTGGCACTCTGGCCGATATCGCCGTTCCAGAGATTCCAGGTGACGGTCACATCGGCGCCATCCTTCACCTTGACCAGCTCGTTATAAGCGGTCGCAGACTGGTTGACTTCGACGATGGCAAACTTGGTGGGGCCCCAACCGATGGCGGGTTTGCCGGGAGCTGCCGCATAAGCGGCGGAGGAGGCGAGCAGGGTGCCGACCATCATGGCCAGCAGTGCAGGTTTTGGACTTAGCATATTGCTTTCCTTTTCGTTTCGTTATGGGAAAAACGAAAGGGCAACGCAACACGACAGGTGACACAAAAACGGCCACCCCTTGGCAAAGGCAGCCTGCATACTACTGTGGTGGCCCCGCTATCCTAAGTCGTCTTGACCCTTAGACCGGAAGCTTTGCGTCCCGACTTTTCAATCGGTTTGCCCTTGTCACAACGTTATTTCTGGCGATAAATAATCGCAAAATAATCGCCGATTGACTGTAGGGAAATTCTGATAAGTAAGCAAATCGGACCATTGCAAGCCCACCGGTTTCCAACCCCGACAATTACCCACTTTCAAGAAATTAATGTTTAAAAAACAGCCGGATATGCAGACATAATCTCATCACCTCCAACCAGATACCTCACACCATTTTTTTGATCTGCATCACACCAAATTGAGAAAAATCAATGAGTAAGAACAATATGCGACAAAAGACCCATCTGTATCGCAACTAATGAATTTATAATCGCCGCTTTGCATGGCCAGCAGGTGTCTTCATGCCCAGCGAACTGCCCTCACGCACCCGGTTATCCAGATACGACAAATTTGTTCGTTTGACGATTTATGCCTTGCCACTTGCCGGAATGATCTGGCTTATCAACAACCTCAATGGCTGGCAAAGAGCGCCGCTTGCCAGCACCTTGCTAGTCCAGAGCTACCTTATCTGCACCTTCTGGCTCTATCGCCACTACCGCTACCATCTGCACCGCCAGTGGCAGCATCTGAGTGAGGCGCTCAAGATCAACGAAACCACCGCCGAACTGGCCCGCAACTCGGCGCAATACCAGACCGAAGAGGCCTTTCTGGAGGATCTGCTCAGACGAGCCGTGATGTTGATCCCGGGGGCCGAGATGGGCTGCCTGATCAAGCTGCTGCCGGGCACGGGCATGTTGAGGTATGAAGCGGCCATCGGCATGGATTTGGTGAAACTGCAGCGGATCAATCTGCCGCTGGAGCACACCTTTCAGTACAAGCTGACTCAGGGACGCTGCAACAAAACACTGCTGATCAACGACCTGTCGAAGATAAATGCCACCATGCCCCTGTCCGAACAGGACAGAGAGCTGCTGGTCAACTGCACCGACCTGCCCATCCAGGCCACGCTGGCGACCCCGATCCATATCGATGGTCAGCTCTACGGCATGATCAATATGGACAGCAGCAAACGTAATGCCTTTACCCGCTACGACAGCCACCTGATGGCGATCTTGGCGCGGGATATTCGCCACGCCATCACCATCTATCAGCAGTCCCGCCGCATCTATCAGCTGGCCAATACCGACCAGCTGACCGGGCTCGCCAATCGCCAGCAATTCGAACTCGCTCTGCAGGGGCAGCCGGAAGGCACCCTGCTGCTGATCGACATGGATAATCTCAAGCAGCTCAATGACAGCAGTGGCCATTTGGCGGGTGATCAGGCCCTGCGCCTTATCGCAGATGGCATACGCCAGCACTTCGGTCAGGGAGTGATTGCCGCCCGCTTCGGCGGGGATGAGTTTGTGCTGCTCACCACTCTGACACCGACCGAGCTGCAACAGGCGATGACCAGGCTGACGACCATGCTGGCCAGCGCCTCCCCCACTATCTCGTGCAGCATGGGGATGGCCCCCTATCGCGGCGACTTTGCCGCTGCGTTTGCCAGAGCCGATACCGACATGTACCAACACAAGCGGCACCACAAAGAGCAACGTGCGGCACAGATGCCAGCTATCGGGGAGAGCATTAATCACTAGCCCGGAAGGGCTGCTTTGTAGGCACAAAAGAGAAGCGGGGTGGGGAAACCGATTGGCAGACCCACCAGAATGTGGCGAAGCGGGGAGAAAAAACGGGGCATGACTGGCATGCCCCGCCACCATTCAATGCTTATTTACAGCTGGCGGCCCCCACATCCTGCCAGACGTCGTGTTTGCCGGGCTCATTGCCCTTGGTCCAGTACTGCGCCTTCCACTGACGGCCGTTATGAGTGGTGATCTCGCCACCGTTGTAGGCCACATTGGCATCCCAACCCAGTTGCACCTTGCTCACCAGCAGCCACTGATCCGCGGTGCGGCTAGGCTCGTTGCCCTGGGTCCAGTACTTGGCCTGCCACACCAGCTGGTTATGGCTCACCTTGTCGCCGCTGTAATAGGTGCTGGCCGCTTTCCAGACTGGCCAGTTGGCCGCATCCGGATCGGTCGCCGTGCAACCACCGCCGCTGCTGGCCGGAGTGACCGTCAGACGGGTTGCCGCACTGGCATCCAGCCCGCCGTCGGAGACGGTGACGCTCAGGTCATAGCCCGTGTCGCTGGTGACGTTCGGGCCGGTGACCACCAGAGTGGCGCTGTTCTGACCCGTTGCGGTGATGCCTGCCGGCACGCTCCACTGATAAGTCAACGGATCACCGTTCGGATCGGAGGCGGTCGCCTTGATGGTCACCTGCTTGCCCGCCTCCACAGAGGCCATAGCAGGTACACTCACCACCGGCGCCAGATTGGCCTGCGGCGCCTTGTTGGTGACAACAACCTGATCCTTGGCACTCAACTGCTGGTCATCGGTCACTGTCAGCTCGAACACCAGATTGATGTCGGCAGTCACGGCATCCAGCACCACGCGAGCTTTGGCCTGAGTGGCATCAAGCAAGCCAGCCTGCGGCCCGGAGATCTGCTTCCAGCTATAACTGAGAGCGCTATTTTCCGGATCGTGGGAGGCCGAACCATCCAGCGTCACCTCGGTCGGGCCGGTCACCTTGAGGTCATTGCCGGCATTGGCCAATGGCGGCTTGTTGGCCGGTGGCGTGACGCCACTGCCGTGACCCAACCCCTCGTGCATGGCGTTGAGGATGTCGCCGTTGTCGGCATCGATCTCCCAGGAGAAGAGGCCACCGAGCTTGTTGGCCAGCACATACTGCCCCTTGGCCTTGACCGAGCGCTCGTTGTCATAGGTGATGAGATCGCCGGTCGCCGCCTTGAACAGATAGGGCGCCTCGGCCACTTCGTCGTAGCCCTTCTCCCAGCCCGCCCCCATCCGGTTGTTGACGATGTCGCGGTAATCCACCACCCCGTCCTCCCAGGTGCCTTTCACCTTGCCGGTCGCCTTGCCGGTGAAGGGGTTGTTGCCCTGATAACCGCTCACACCTGTCCAGCCACGGCCATACATGGCGGCACCGACCACCAGCTTGCCCGGTTCAACCCCCTGCGCCAGCAGCTGATTGACCGCCTTGTCGGTGGTGTACTTGGTATCGGGGTCCCAGCTCGCCGCATAGAGGTTGGTCTGGTGACCCAGCTCGGTGTTGCTCCAGGCACCGTTGTAGTCGTAGGTCATCATGAAGATGTGGTCCATGTAGGGCTGGGCCGCCTTGTAGTCCACATCCTGGATCTTATCGCCCCCCGCTCCAATGGCGGAAGTGAGCTCATACTGGCGACCGGTCTCGGCCCCCAGCTCGTCGAGCATGGCCCGCAGCTCCTTCATCAGGGCCACATAGGTGGCACCATCGCTCGGGCTGCCCAGTTTCGGGTTGGCGCCCTGTCCGCCCGGGTACTCCCAGTCGATATCCACACCATCGAAGAACTTCCAGGTCTGCAGGAACTCTTTCACCGAGCCGACAAACACATCGCGCTTGGTTTTGTCACCGAGGAAATAGAAGGGATCGGAGAGGGTCCAGCCGCCGACCGAGGGGAGGATCTTGAGGTTCGGATAGGCCTGCTTGAGCGCCATCAGGGCGCCAAAGTTGCCCTTGTAGGGCTCGTCATGAGCAGTGAGGTTGCCTTGCGGCATCTGGATGGCGGCCCAGGGATCGTGCATCGCCACCTTGAAGTCGGCGCGACCGGCACACGCCCGCTGCAGCGCCTGGAAGCTCCCTTCGATCTCCTTGAGGCTGTCGTTGAGGCCATCCCCGCCGCAGATGGGGGTGAAACCATAGAGGATATGGGTCAGGTTCTGGGCCGGGATCTTGTCCACCGTAAACTTGCGGCCATAGACCCCCCACTCCACGTAGTAAGTACCGACCACCTTGCCGGACTTGTTGGCGTAGGGCTTGTTGTTCTCCTGCAGTGGCGCCTTGAGTGGTGCCAGATGGCTTCCGTCGGTATCGGCGACCACGATCTCCTTGGCATCAGAGAGGGTACAGCCATCGGCGTTGCACAGCGCCACCTGCATCTGGTAGCGCCCCCCTTTCTTCACCTTGAATTTGGCGCTGCCCGCTGCGGCCGAGGGGCCGGACCACACCTCCTGACCATTGAGCAGTACCTTGGCACTCTGGCCCAGATCGCCGCTCCAGAGGTTCCAGTTCACCTCCACATCAGCGGCATCCTTTACCTTGACCAGATTGTTGTAGGCAGTGGCCGCCTGATCGACTTCAACGATGGAAAACTTGGTGGGACCCCATCCTATGGTCGGCTTGCCGGGCGACGCAGCATAAGCGGACGAGGCGCAGCACAGACCGACCGCAAGGGCCAGCATGGTAGGCTTTGGACTTAGCATTTTTTATATTTCCCAATTTCGTTATGTTGGCAACGAAAAGGGCTACGCCCTGACAGGTAACGCAGACGGCAGTGCGGCCTCTTGGCAAAGGTGCACAACAACCTGTGGTGGCCCCGCTATCTCAAGTACGGCTCATCCCTGGACCGGAAGCTTTGCGTCCCGATCTCGCGATCGATTTGCCCTTCGGTTACTTCATTTGCGATGCAAAAAATCGCATCCCGACTATAGAGTGAGCCAATCCGGTCTGCCACTGTCGGCGTTCACCGACAGTGGCAGACCAATGTTGTAACTAGCGACCATTACGCAGGAACATGAAGAGATCTTCGCCAATAAATCTCTGTTTTCGGCATTGATCCATGACCACGGGCCACAGGATCATTGTACGGTTTTGTGAGCCGGTTCACGGCTAGCCGCCCCGGATGCGGCTAGCGCAGCAGCAGACTGTTCATCAGGGCCCGCAGTTTGAGTGGTTTGACCGGTTTGCTGATGTAGCCATACCCCCGCTCGCGGATCTGCGCCTGCAACTCGCTCTTGCGATCGGCACTGATGATGATGCCTCCCAGCTCGTCGCCACACACCCGCTGCAAGGCAGCGAGCGCCTCCAACCCGGTCTTGCCATCGTCGAGGTGGTAGTCTGAGAGCACCAATCTCGGCACAAACCCGTCTGCCACCAGCGCCTCGGCTTCGGCCAGATCGACGGCGCAGCGCACCTCGCAGCCCCAACGGCCGAGCAGGGTGCTCATGGCGGTCAGAATGTCCCGCTCGTTGTCGATACAGAGCACGGCTACTCCTTCCAGCTGGCTGTCGCGCGCCACCGGCGCCGCCAGCTGATGGGCCGTGACCGGCCGGGTCGCCAGATTGAGGGTCACCGCAAAGACCGATCCCTTGCCCGGCCAGCTCTGCAATGTGAGCTGATGACCGAGCACCTGCGAGATGCCGCGGGCGATGGCAAGCCCCAGACCCAACCCCTGCTCCTTGGCGGTACGGGAGTGATCGAGGCGGGAGAACTCGTCGAAGATCGCCTCCTGCTTGTCCTGCGGGATGCCGGGGCCGTTGTCCCATACCTCGATACGGATCTTCTCCCCCATCCGGCGGCAACCGAGCAGCACCCGGCCCCCCGGGTTGTAGCGAAACGCATTGGTGAGAAAGTTCTGCAACACCCGACGCAGCAGCCGCACATCACTGTGAACCGCGAGCTTGCTCTCCACCACAGAGAAGTGGATCCCTCCCGCCTGCGCCAGCACGCCAAACTCCGCCTTGAGGTTGTCGAGCAGATCGCGCAGGGCAAAGTCGAGCTTCTTGGCCTTGAACTTGCCCGCTTCGAGCCGCGAGATATCGAGCAGATCGGTAATGAGATCCTCGGTCGCCCCCAGCGCATCGTCGATATGGCGGGCGATGCGGGCCTGCTCACCAGCATCGGGCAGCATCTCCAGCAGGGAGGAGGTAAACAGCTTGGCGGCATTGAGGGGCTGGGTCAGATCATGGCTGACCGCCGCCAGAAAACGGCTCTTGGATTGATTGGCCCGCTCCACCTGCTGGTTCACCAGCAGCAGCTGGCGGTTGAGTTCGGAGAGCTCACGGGTACGCTCGGCCACCCGTGCCTCCAGATGTTCGTTCGCTTCGCGCAGCACCCGCTCCGCATCGCGAAACGGAGTGATGTCGGTAAAGGTCATGACAAAACCGCCGGCGGGCATGGGGTTGCCCTGCATCTCGATCACCCGCCCGTCCGGGCGCTCCCGCGCCGAGATATGGGCGCTGCCCCGCTTCATAAAGGCGACCCGCCGCGCCACGTGATCCTCGATATCGCCGGGGCCACAGAGCCCCTGCTGGGCGTTGTAGCGAATGATCTCCTCGATGGGGCGCCCTGCCTGAATAAGCCCCGGCGAATAGTGGAACAGCTCGATGTAGCGGCGGTTCCAGGCCACCAGCCTAAGCTCCCTGTCCACCACCGAGATCCCCTGCCCGATATGCTCGATCGCCCCCTGCAGCAGGCCGCGGTTGAAGCGAAACACGTCGGAGGCCTCATCGACTATGGTGGCGATCTCCTCGAGCTGCATGTTGCGCCCCTGCAGGGCAGAGGCAAGCACCAGCCGCGCCGACGAAGTGCCAAATACCCCCGCCAGCAGCCGCTCGGTGTGGGCAATCAGCTCGGCCGAAGCCTGCATCTGCGGAGCAAGGGTGCCGCCCCGCTCACCGGCGAAGCGACCAAAAGCGCGCTTGACCCGGCTTGAGCCGACAAAGCGGGCCGCCAGCATCTCCAGCTCCTTGACCGAGA
>NZ_JRJY01000080.1:175295-211093 GCF_000801015.1 Aeromonas sp. ZOR0001
CGCCTGATAGAGGGCGGAGGTATCGCGACTCGGCTTGCCGACAAAGTTGGCCGCCTGCAGCCGCTCGCTCACTGCCGGACGTGAGAGCAGTGAGCCTGCCACATAGCCAAGCAGGTTGAAGAGCAGGCTCAGGAAGATGCACCAGGCCCCGAGACTCAGCTCGCGAAACGCAGGCCAGTCCGGCGGTGCCAGCAGCTTGGCCAAGGGCGAGCCCGCCAGCAGCCCGCTCTCCACCAGCAGGGTCACAAACCAGAGGCTCACCCCGAGGCTCAACCCAAGATAGACCCCCTTGCGATTGCCGTGACGCCAATAGAGACCGAGCAGCAGGGCTGGCGCAAACTGGGCCACCGCGCCAAAGGAGAGATAGCCGATGCGGGAGAGACTGGTGAGATCGCCGAGCCAGAGGTAGAGCCCCCAGGCCGCCAGCAAGATCAGCAGGATGGCGCCACGGCGCACCTGCAACAGCAGCCGTACCAGCCGCTCGTCGCGCCCCTGCCGCCAGAAGCGGCGCAACAGCACCGGCAGCACCAGATCGTTGCTCACCATGATCGCCAGCGCGATGGTGCAGACGATCACCATGCCGGTGGCCGCAGAGGTGCCGCCGAGAAACGCCAGCATCGCCATGCCATCAAACCCGAGGGCCATCGGTAAACTGATCACATAGGTATCGGAGGCCATGTCGGCACCCACCCACTGCTTGCCCGCCAGCGCCAGCGGCCAGATAAAGAGCCCCATCACGAACAGGTAGAGCGGGAAGATCCAGCGCGCCCAGTGCAGATCCTGCCCCTGATTGTTCTCCACCACAGTCACATGAAACTGGCGCGGCAGGCAGATAACGGCGCACATCGCCAACACCGTATAGATGGCAAGCTCCAGCAGGTTGCCGGGGCTCACCGCCACCACCTGCGCAAAAAAGTCGCGGGTCACCTGTTCGTGAGCCTCGCCCGGTTTGCTCAGGATCAGCCAGAGGGCGAAGCCCCCCACCGCGATAAAGGCCAGCAATTTGACCACTGACTCGAAAGCGATGGCCACCACCATCCCCCTGTGGTGCTCGGTGGCATCGAGATGGCGGGTACCGAACAGGATGCTGAACAACGCCAGCAGCAGGGTGACCCCGAGCGCCAACTCGCTGGTATTGCTGGTCGGGCTGATGCCGCCGCTGTTGACCATCAGCAGATCCAGCCCGGTGACGATGGCTTTAAGCTGCAACACCAGATAGGGGAGGATCCCCATGATGGCGATGAGGGCGATCACCATGGCGAGCCGCTGGGATTTGCCGTAACGGGCGGCGATAAAGTCGGCGATGGAGGTGATGTGCTCGCGCTTGGCCACCAGAATAAGGCGAGCCAGCAGCCGCCAGCCAAGCAGAAAGACCAGCATGGGGCCAAGGTAGATGGGCACCGGCGACCAGGGGGATTCACTCGCCTGCCCCACGGTGCCGAAGAAGGTCCAGGAGGTGCAGTAGACCGCCAGCGACAGGCTGTAGAGCAGCGGTTGCCCCTTGAGACGGTGCCGTTTGTGCTTGTCTGCCACGAAGGCGATCAGAAACAGCAGCCCCAGATAGGTGAGCGACAATCCGATCAGCAGCCATCCCTGGTGCATCGATAACTCCTTGTCCATGTTGAGTTTTTGTATACAACCTCGCCAGTCTAGAGAGGCTGCAGCCAAAAGTCATCCCCTTCGGACAGATTGAAATTATCGTTTTTCAATAAGTTTTATCTTGACTGTATATCGCAAAACAATAAACATTGCCGGTGTGAATATTGATAAACGATAAACTTTACCTTTCAGATAAAACCATCACAGTGAGGAATGAGATGATCTCCAACAAACTCGAACGCTCGAGCATGCTGATCGAATGGCTGCTACTGCTGGCACTGCTGGCGACCCCTTTGATCACCTTGCTGGAGGTGTGGACCCCCTTCGGTGGCGCCGATTTTCTGCAGGATAAACTCAACACCATCTTGAGCCGCCCCGGCATCAATCCTGCCGACTATCCCCTTCACTTCTCCACCCGGCTGCTAGGCACCCTGGTACAGCTGTTGCCGGATCTGGTCTTTATGATGATGCTGTGGCAACTGCGTCAGCTGTTTCGCGGCTACCGCGCCGGTCTGCTCTTCACCTTCGAGCAGATCCATCGCTACCGGCAGATCGGACTGCTGCTCTGTGCAACCTTCCTGGTCGAATTGATCCTGACCCCCTTGCTGGATACCGTCCTCACCATGAGAGGCCCGGAAGTACTCGGTACCATAGCGCTGAGTACCTCAGATTTCCGGGTACTGCTGGCGGGACTGATCGTACTGGCGCTGGCACTGGTCATGCGCGAGGCCAAACTGCTGGCCGATGAACAGCAACTGACGGTGTGAGGATCCTATGCCCATTATCATCCGCCTCGATGCCCTGCTGTCAGAGCGCAAAATGACCGCCCGCGAGCTGGCCCAGCGCATCGACATCACCGAGGCCAACCTCTCGATCCTCAAGAATGGCCACGCCAAGGCGGTGCGCTTCTCCACTCTGGAGGCCATCTGCCGTGAACTCAAATGCCAGCCCGGCGATCTGCTGGGCTACGAGCAGGAGCGCTAACCCTCTTATGAGTCGTCATATCACCCTGCTTGCCCTGTGGCTGCAGATGCCTCGGCCCAACAGTCGTTTTTGTTCGCTACCAATCAGTGGCTATTGACCGAATGGGGCAATCTGGTGCGCCAGCTTGGGAGCCAGGGGAGATCTATCTGCCGGATAGCAGTTGCCAACAGTTGCCAGATGTCAACCAGCCGCAGCTGATCTTGCCATAAAAAAAAAAGTCCGGCTCCCCACCCAAAGGGAGCCGGACTTTTTACATCAACCGGAATCAATCCGGTATCAGGCGAGCAGATTACTCTGCAACAGGTGCTTCTTCAGCGGCCGGAGCGGCGTCAGCAGCAGGTGCAGCTGCTTCGGTCGGGGCGTTCGCTTCCTTGATGGAGAGACGTACGCGGCCCTGACGGTCCACTTCCAGTACCTTCACCTTGACCACGTCACCGATGGTCAGGTGGTCAGCCACGTTCTGCACGCGAGCGTCGGTGATCTGGGAGATGTGTACCAGACCATCTTTGCCCGGCAGAATGTTGACGAATGCACCGAAATCGGCCAGACGAACAACTTTACCTTCATAGATGCGGTTCACTTCGATCTCGGCGGTGATAGCCTCGATGCGACGGATCGCTTCCATGGCGGCTTCGTTGGCCACGGCGGAGATACGTACAGTACCGTCATCGTCCAGCTCGATGTTGGTGCCGGTCTCTTCGGTCAGCGCACGGATCACTGAACCACCCTTACCGATCACGTCCTTGATCTTCTCAGGATTGATCTTGATGGTGTGGATACGCGGTGCGAAATCGGAGATCTGGGCACGGGGAGCCTGGATAGCTTCATCCATCACTTTCAGGATGTGCAGACGAGCGCCACGAGCTTGCTTCAGAGCAATCTCCATGATCTCTTTGGTGATGCCTTCGATCTTGATGTCCATCTGCAGCGCGGTCACACCTTCGGTGGTACCGGCTACTTTGAAGTCCATGTCGCCCAGGTGATCTTCGTCACCCAGAATGTCGGACAGCACGACGAAACCTTCTTCTTCCTTCACCAGACCCATGGCGATACCGGCAACGGAGGCCTTGATCGGCACACCGGCATCCATCAGCGCCAGAGAGGAACCACAGACAGACGCCATGGAGGAGGAGCCGTTGGATTCGGTGATTTCAGAGACCACGCGCACCACGTACGGGAACTCGGCGGCGCTCGGCATCACGGCAGCAACGCCGCGCTTGGCCAGACGGCCGTGACCGATTTCACGACGCTTCGGGCTACCCATCATGCCGGTCTCACCGACACAGTATGGCGGGAAGTTGTAGTGCAGCATGAAGCGATCGGCACGGTTGCCGGTCAGCTCGTCGATGTTCTGGGCGTCACGCTCGGTACCCAGAGTGGCGACCACGATGGCCTGAGTTTCACCACGGGTGAACAGGGCAGAGCCGTGAGCACGGGGCAGAATACCGGTACCTACGCTCAGGGCGCGGATCATTTCCGGATCGCGACCATCGATACGCGGCTCACCACGTACTACACGACCACGAACGATGCGGCTTTCCAGGCTGTGGAACTCTTCGCCGATCTTCTTGGCATCTTCTTCCACACCGGAAGCGATAACTTGCTCAACCACACGACCCTTGATGGCCGCGATGGTTTCGTAACGAACTGCCTTCTCGGTGATGCGGTAGGCTTCACCCAGTTCGGCGCTCGCCAGCTCGGCAACCTTAGCTTTCAGCGCTTCGTTGATGGCAGGCGGAGTCCAGTCCCAAGGCTTAGTGCCGACGGCAGCGGCAAACTCGTTGATCGCATTGATCACGGTCTGCATCTGCTCGTGACCGTATACCACGGCACCCAGCATTACCTCTTCGGAAAGGATGGCCGCTTCGGACTCAACCATCAGTACCGCGTTGGCAGTACCGGCAACCACCAGATCCAGATCGCTCTGCGGCAGTTCGGTGGTGGTCGGGTTCAGCACATACTGACCGTTCATGTAACCCACGCGAGCAGCACCGATCGGGCCGCCAAACGGGATACCGGAGATGGCCAGTGCAGCAGAGGCACCGATCATGGCAACGATGTCGGGGGATACGGCCGGATTCACGGACATTACGGTCGCAACGACCTGAACCTCATTGAGGAAGCCTTCCGGGAACAGCGGACGAATAGGACGGTCGATCAGACGGGAGATGAGGGTCTCGCCTTCGCTCGGACGGCCTTCACGACGGAAGAAACCACCCGGGATACGACCAGCAGCATAGGTACGCTCCTGGTAGTTGACGGTCAGCGGGAAGAAATCACGGCCGTGATCGGCCTCTTTCTTGCCGACTACGGTCACAAATACGCAGGTATCGTCCATGCTGACCATAACGGCCGCAGTGGCTTGACGGGCCATCACACCGGTTTCCAGAGTGACGGTGTGTTGACCGTACTGGAATGACTTTACAATAGGATTCACGTGAATTTCCTTTTTACAATTTGGCTCTTTAAATTCGCGCACAAGTATACTTGATTCGATGCAAAAGGTAAGCGGCGACGCGAATTCTGTGAGGCAGGCAACGGCTTGAAGAGCAATAAAAAAGGGGAACCTGACGGTTCCCCTTTTTCGCGAAATCTGATGGTCGATTAACGACGCAGACCCAGCTTGGCGATCAGAGCAGCATAACGCTCGGAATCTTTACGCTTCAGGTAGTCCAGCAGCTTACGACGCTGGGAAACCATGCGCAGCAGACCGCGACGACCGTGGTGGTCCTTGGAGTGCTCTTTGAAGTGACCTTGCAGATGGTTGATCTGGGCAGTCAGCAGGGCAACTTGCACTTCGGGGGAACCGGTGTCGTTGGCGCAACGAGCGTTGTCAGCAACGATTTGAGCTTTGATCTCAGCATTTAGAGACATGGTAATACTCCAGTAGAGTGTTTAAAGGTTCACAGCCAATCTCTAATTCAGCCGTGAAATGAGGGCGGTATCATAATCGTCCCCGCCCCTTTTCGCAACGATAAAGAGGTGAAACGGGAAAGACGTGCTGATACCGCCTGAGGATCACTCCTCGTCGTGATAACGCACCAGTCGCTTGGGAGCGACGCGGCCATCATCATCAATCTCGCCAACCCCGATGAACTCGCGCTCCGGGCCGACCGTCATGCGAACCTGACCGCTTTGCGGCGCACCCGCCACCTGCACGGCCTGGCCCTGATTCACATAGGCAGCCACAACCGCCAGCATGTTCACCTCGGGCAAGCTTGCTACGGCGGTATCCATCGGCAGCAACAGCGGATCCAGCTGCTCGCGCGGCGGGATGCTCTCGGCCTTGGCCTGCTCGAAGATGCACTCGAGTTGCTCCAGAGTCAGCATCCGCTCATACGGATAGCTGGCCACCTGGGTACGGCGCAACTGGGTCACGTGGGCGCCACAACCCAGCACTTCACCCAGATCATCCACCAGAGAGCGGATGTAGGTGCCTTTGCTGCAGTGCACTTCAAGGCGCACTTCATCACCTTCGAAGCTCAGCAGTTTGAGCTCGAATACGGTGATGGGACGGGCTTCACGCTCGATCTCGATGCCTTCGCGGGCATATTCGTAGAGCGGACGGCCGTTGTGCTTGAGCGCGGAGTACATGGAGGGCACCTGCATGATGGGGCCACGGAACTGGTCCAGCGCCTCGATCAGGGTACCGACAGCCACATTCACCGGACGGGTGGAGACCACCTCACCGTCGGAGTCGCTGGTGTTGGTGCGCTCGCCCAATTTGGCGGTCACCTCATAGCGCTTGTCCGCTTCCAGCAAATACTGGGAGAACTTGGTGGCCTCGCCGAGGCAGATCGGCAGCATGCCGGTCGCCAGCGGATCCAGTGCGCCGGTGTGACCGGCCTTGGCGGCGTTGTAGATGCGCTTGACCTTCTGCAACACATCGTTGGAGGTCAGGCCGGTCGGCTTGTCCAGCAGCAGAATGCCGTGCACATCACGGCCCTTGAAACGACGTCTTCGGGTCATCTCAGGCTTTATCCTCAGTCGTGTCATCCGGTGCGGATTCAGCTTCTTCGTCACGGCCGGATTCGGCCATGCGACGCTTGTCTTCACGCACAGTGTTGGTCACCAGGTTGGAGAGACGCATCCCCTCGACCAGGGTCTGGTCGTAGTAGAAACGCAGCTCGGGCACCACGCGCAGACGCATGGCACTGCCCAGCAGACTACGGATATATCCGGCTGCTTCGGTCAGACCCTGCAAGCCTTCCTTGATGCGCTCGGCATCATTTTCCAGCTGCAAGAAGGTGACGTAAATCTTGGCATAGTTGAGGTCACGGGACACTTCCACATCGGAAACAGTCACCATGCCGATGCGCGGGTCTTTCACCTCGCGCTGCAGGATCAGCGCAATTTCACGCTGGATCTGCTGTCCGACCCGACGGGTCCGGCTGAATTCTCTGGCCATATTCTATCCTGCGATAAAAGGGGGCCGCGGCCCCCTATTTTGTCTAACTCTCGGCTTACAGAGTCCGTTGGATTTCAACAGTCTCGTAAACTTCGATCTGGTCGCCTTCGCGCACGTCGTTGTAGTTCTTGACCGCGATACCACACTCGTAGCCGTTGCGAACTTCGTTGACGTCATCCTTGAAGCGGCGCAGGGATTCCAGCTCGCCTTCATAGATAACCACGTTGTCACGCAGAACGCGGATACGGTTGGAACGCTTGACCACACCTTCGGTAACCATACAGCCGGCAACGGCGCCGAACTTCGGAGACTTGAAGACGCTACGCACTTCAGCCAGACCGATGATTTCCTGACGATACTCAGGGGCCAGCTTGCCGCTCATGGCCTGCTTCACTTCGTCGATCAGGTCATAGATGACGGAGTAGTAACGCAGATCCAGGCTCTCGGATTCGATGACCTTGCGCGCAGATGCGTCGGCACGGACGTTGAAACCAACCAGGATGGCGCTGGAAGCAGCAGCCAGGGTCGCGTCGGTTTCGGTGATACCACCTACGCCGGAACCCACGATCTTCACCTTCACTTCGTCGGTGGAGAGTTTGACCAGCGCATCGCAGATCGCTTCCACAGAACCTTGTACGTCGGCCTTGATCACCACGTTCACTTCGGACACTTCGCCCTCGGTCATGTTGGCGAACATGTTTTCCAGCTTGGCCTTCTGCTGGCGAGCCAGCTTGACTTCGCGGAACTTGCCCTGACGATAGAGCGCCACTTCACGGGCTTTCTTCTCGTCACGGACAACGGTGGCTTCGTCACCGGCAGAGGGAACGCCGGACAGACCCAGGATTTCCACCGGCAGGGACGGACCCGCTTCCTTGATCTCGCGACCCAGTTCGTCACGCATGGCGCGAACACGGCCGTACTCGAGACCACACAGAACGATGTCGCCCTGACGCAGAGTACCTTCTTGTACCAGTACGGTAGCAACCGGACCACGACCTTTATCCAGGAAGGATTCGATCACGACGCCGTTGGCCATACCGTCAACCACCGCTTTCAGCTCCAGTACTTCAGCCTGGATCAGGATGGCTTCCAGCAGGTCGTCGATGCCTTCGCCAGACTTGGCGGATACGTGCACGAACTGGCAGTCTCCACCCCAATCTTCGGACATGACGTTGTAACGGGCCAGTTCGGTCTTGACGCGATCCGGATCCGCTTCCGGCTTGTCGATCTTGTTGACCGCAACAACCAGCGGCACACCGGCAGCCTTGGCGTGCTGGATAGCTTCGATGGTTTGCGGCATCACGCCGTCGTCAGCTGCAACAACCAGAACAACGATATCGGTCGCCTTGGCACCACGAGCACGCATGGAGGTAAACGCCGCGTGACCCGGGGTATCCAGGAAGGTGATCATGCCACTGTCAGTCTGGACGTGGTAAGCACCGATATGCTGGGTAATACCACCGGCTTCGCCAGCAGCAACCTTGGCTTTACGAATGTAGTCGAGCAGCGAGGTCTTACCGTGGTCAACGTGACCCATGATGGTCACGACCGGTGCGCGCGGCTTGGCTTCGGAGGTCTCGTCACGATCGGACAGTACCGCCTCTTCCAGCTCGTTCTCACGACGCAGCACAACCTTGTGACCCATCTCCTCGGCGACCAGCTGAGCGGTCTCCTGGTCGATCACCTGGTTGATAGTGGCCATGGCACCCATCTTCATCATCACCTTGATGACTTCAACGCCCTTGACGGCCATCTTGTTGGCCAGCTCGGCCACAGTGATGGTCTCACCGATGACGACGTCGCGGTTCACCACGGCAGCCGGCTTGTTGAAGCCGTGCTTCATGGCGTTTGGCATGGCGACCTTGCCGCGCTTGCCTTTGCGGGCACGTGGGTTGCGAGAGTCGCGATCATCTTCACGACGACCGGCTTTCTTCGGTGCCTTGGCAGCTGCGGCAGTGCGGCGGCTGGTCTCTTCTTTCCGGTCCAACTCGTCTTCTGCGGCTTGCGCATGCTTGTTGGTGGTCAGATGGTAGTCGCTGCTCTCTTTGGCGCGAGCGGCCTCTTCTTCAGCCCAGCGGGCTGCGTTCTGTTCCGCCATGAGACGAGCCTCTTCGGCTTTCTTCGCGGCGAGTTCTTCAGCTTTTTTCAAAGCTGTTTGTTCCTGTTGGCGCTTCAGTTCTTCTGCTTCGCGCTTGGCCATCTTTTCTGCCTCTTGCTGAGCTGTGCTACTGGCTGCTTTGGCGGGCTGTGAAGCCTGTCGAGCCTTTGATTGTGCCTCGATCCGCGCCTTTTCCTCAGCTTCACGACGAGCTTGCTCAGCCTCACGGCGAGCCTTCTCTTCAGCTTCGAGGCGAGCCTTCTCTTCGGCCTCGCGACGAGCTTTTTCTTCTGCTTCCAAACGCGCTGTTTCCTCGGCTTCCGCCTGACGCTGTTCATCTTCCAGCGCCGAGCGTCTTACATAGGTGCGAGACTTGCGCACTTCTACCTGCACTTCCTTGTTCTTGCCGCCAGTCCCCTGAACACTGATGGTGCTCTTGGTCTTGCGCTGCAAGGTCATGCGGGCAGGAGCGGCGACCTCGTCACCTCCATGCTGTTTCTTCAGGTGTGCCAGCAGGGCCTGTTTCTCAGACTCGCTGACCATGTCGTCGGCCTTGCTCTTGCTGATACCGGCATCGACAAACTGCTGGAGAAGACGATCAACCGGTGTGTCGATGTCAGTGGCAAGTTGTTTGACTGATACTTCTGCCATTCATTTTCCTCCGTTTGATCTTACTCGGACTGCTCTTCTCCGAACCAACAGATATTGCGAGCAGCCATAATGAGCTCACCTGCCTTCTCGGCAGTCAGCCCTTCAATATCAGCAAGGTCATCGATACCTTGCTCAGCCAAATCTTCCAGGGTGCCCACGCCACGGCCCGCCAGAGCGTAAGCCAGTTCGCGGCTCAGACCGTTCAGATTGAGCAGCTCTTCGGACGGCTCAACGCCATCGAAAGACTCTTCTTTGGCCAGTGCCTTGGTAGTCAGGGCATCTTTGGCGCGCTTGCGCAGCTCTTCGACCATGTCTTCATCCAGACCGTCGATAGCCAGCAGCTCGTTGACCGGTACAAAGGCGATCTCTTCCAGGGTAGAGAAGCCCTCTTCCATCAGCAGACCGGCGAAATCGTCGTCGATGTCCAGGGTACTGGTGAACAGGTTCATGATGCGGTCGTTTTCGGCCTGGTGCTTGGCACGCATGTCCTCAACGGTCATCACATTCAGCTCCCAACCGGTCAGCTGGGAGGCCAGACGCACGTTCTGACCATTGCGACCGATGGCCTGAGCCAGGTTGGCAGCTTCCACGGCGATATCCATGGTGTGGTTGTCTTCATCAACGATGATGGAGGCCACATCGGCAGGTGCCATGGCATTGATCACGTACTGGGCCGGGTTGTCATCGTACAGCACGATGTCGGCACGCTCGCCGCTCAGCTCGGCGGAGACAGCTTGCACACGGGCGCCACGCATACCGATACAGGCACCGATCGGGTCGATACGACGATCGTTGGTCTTCACCGCGATCTTGGCGCGGGAACCCGGATCACGGGCGGCGCCCATGATTTCGATCATCTCTTCACCGATCTCCGGTACTTCGATACGGAACAGCTCTTTCAGGAAGTCCGGGCTGGAACGGCTGACAAACAGCTGGGAACCACGGGCTTCCGGACGCACTGCATAGAGCAGGCCACGGACACGGTCACCCGGGCGGAAGGTTTCACGCGGCAGCATGTCATCACGGAAGATCACGGCTTCAGCATTGCTGCCCAGATCCAGGATGACGTTGTCGCGGTTACTCTTCTTGACCACACCACTGATGATGGTGCCTTCTTTATCTTTAAACTGATCAACTACTTGTGAACGCTCGGCTTCGCGCACTTTCTGCACGATAACCTGCTTGGCGGTCTGGGTAGTGATACGGTCGAAGGTCACAGAGTCGATCTGGTCTTCAACATACTCACCGATCTGGATTTCCGGCTGATCAATTTGTGCCGCTTCCAGGGTGATTTCAGCATAAGGATTCTCCATCGCGGCTTGATCCGCAATGACTACCCAGCGGCGATAAGTGTCGTAGTCACCGGTCTTGCGATCGATTTCGACCCGAACTTCAATCTCGCCTTCATATTTCTTCTTGGTCGCAGTCGCCAGCGCGGTTTCCAGAGCCTGGAAGATCTTCTCACGGGGTACCGCTTTCTCGTTGGATACTGCGTCAACGACCAGCAAAATCTCTTTATTCATATCCGATAGCCTCGTTAACCAAAGTTCGGCACTATGTTCGCTTTTTGGATATTGGTGAAAGCCAACACGTCGTCCTTACCATCTACTGTCAGGGTGATCATGTCGCCTTGCACAGCTTTGATTACGCCTTTGAACTTGCGGCGGTTGTTTGTTGCCATCCGAAGCGTTACCGCCGCCTCTTGGCCAACGTATTTTTCGAAATGGGCAACCTTGAACAGGGGACGATCCAGGCCTGGGGAGGATACCTCGAGGTAGTACTCCTCGGTGATGGGATCTTCGACGTCCATGATGGCGCCAACCTGATGGCTGACTTCAGCACAGTTCTCGACAGTCACACCCTGCTCGCCGTCAATATAGACACGCAAGGTGGAGTGTTTACCCGCACGGATAAACTCAATACCCCAAAGTTCAAAACCCAAGGCAACGACCGGAGCCTCGAGCAGATCGGTCAAACGTTGTTCCAACGTAGCCAAAGTCACCCTCCGAAAAACAAAAAAAGGGCATAAAGCCCAGATAGATATCGATT
Organism: Aeromonas sp. ZOR0001; assembly: GCF_000801015.1. Lineage (NCBI taxonomy): Bacteria > Pseudomonadati > Pseudomonadota > Gammaproteobacteria > Aeromonadales > Aeromonadaceae > Aeromonas > Aeromonas sp. ZOR0001. The sequence continues at coordinate 187,085 of NZ_JRJY01000080.1, forward strand.
CAGAGTAAATTGCACATAACAAAAAGCCCCGATGTCAAATCGGGGCTTGGCGCTTTACCCTGATTGTCGCCTCGCAGCGACCGCCTTCCTGAGCGTAGGAAATGCGTGAAATTTGGTTGCGGGGGCCGGATTTGAACCGACGACCTTCGGGTTATGAGCCCGACGAGCTACCATGCTGCTCCACCCCGCGTCCGAAATCGTGCGAGATTATAGCCACTTCACTCTCTCGATACAAGACTGACTGGCTATAATACACTCGGCTTCCCGAGCTCACTGCTTAATTGGTGCCGTGGGCGGGACTCGAACCCGCACACCCTAGAGCACTACCCCCTCAAGATAGCGTGTCTACCAATTCCACCACCACGGCAAAACTCTTACTCGGGAACGTCAGTATCTTTCTTCACTGGCGCTTTGGTCTGCTCAACCTGTTGGGTTTGTTGCAGATTTTCCCATTCACTACCCTGCTTTACCTTGTTGCTGGACATAGATCCAAGAACCAGGCTGATAACGAAAAACAGAGTAGCCAAAATTGCTGTTGTTCGGGTCAGGAAACTGCCTGAACCACCGGAGCCGAATACTGTGTTCGATGCCCCTGCGCCGAAGGAGGCGCCCATATCAGCCCCTTTACCTTGCTGAATCATCACCAGACCAATCAGAGCCAGTGAAACCAGCAGATAAACGACTAAAAGAATCTCGTACATTTAACTTGCACCCTTTGCCGCTTCAACAATTCCTAAAAACGCATCGCTATCGAGGCTTGCTCCGCCAATCAGTCCGCCATCAATGTCGGGCTGTGCAAACAAATCTCTCGCGTTGCTCGGCGTTACGCTCCCACCATAGATGATTCTGACTTTCTCACCTATTACCGGAGTATCCTCCGCCAAGCGACCACGTATAAAGGAATGAACCTCTTGTGCCTGCTCGGGTGTGGCGCATTTACCTGTACCTACAGCCCAAATCGGCTCGTAGGCGATGATAGCATTATCGAAAGCCATCGCGCCATTTTTCTCTATGACGATATCCAGCTCTTCAGCGATCACCTCGAAGGCTCTTCTCGCCTGCCTCGCCGCACCTGATTCACCTAAGCAGAGGATGGGAATCAAGCCTACCGCTCTGGCTGCCGCAAACTTCTCTGCGACGATAAAACTGGTCTCACCAAAGAGACGCCTGCGCTCGGAGTGCCCTACCAATACGTAACGACACCCTGCCTCAACCAGCATCTGACACGAGATTTCTCCAGTGTAAGCGCCAGTAGCGTGCTGACTCACATTCTGAGCCCCCAACTTTATTACTTTCTGCTCGTTGAGCAGTGAAGCGCTAAAGTCGAGATGCACATGGGAAGGACAGAGAACCACATCTACTTTTCCGTCAACGCCGTTTAGACACTGACTCGTAAACTGCTCTAACTGCGACCTACTACCGTGCAACTTCCAGTTGGCTGCTACAAACGGCTTGCGATGTCCCATCGGCAACTCCCTTGCGAAAGCGGGGCTGATAATATCCAGAGGATGCTCAGCTGACAAGTGCTATTTTTAAATTTTTGAATCGTTTGAACAAGATACAACCAGGGCGGCTAAAAAGCAGCCCCAGCTGTTCATTAAAACGCCGATTCAACCTGCTTGGCGATGCGCTGAGCCATGTCACGTACCTGCTGTTCATGCTCCCCTTCGACCATGACCCGGATCAGCGGTTCGGTACCTGATTTACGCAACAGTACGCGACCACGACCAGCCAGCTCCTGTTCCACCTTGGCAACCTCAGCCATGACAGCATCAGCGGCCAGCGGATCCTTGCCTTCGGCAAAGCGAACATTCACCAGCACCTGCGGGAACTTGCTCATGCCGGAGCGCAGCTTGGCAAGCGGCATCTCGGCACTGCGCATGGCGGTAAGCACCTGCAAGGCGGCTACGATGCCATCACCCGTAGTGGTCTGATCCAGACAGATAATGTGGCCGGAGTTCTCACCACCGATGCGCCAGCCCTTCTCTTCCATCATCTCCAACACATAGCGGTCACCCACCTTGGCACGGGCAAACGGGATGCCCAGGGTTTGCAGCGCCAGCTCCAGACCCATGTTGGCCATCAGGGTGCCGACGACACCGCCTTTGAGGCGCCCATTGCGCAGGGCATCGCGCGCGATGATATAGAGCACTTCATCACCGTCGATGAGATAGCCGGTATGGTCGACCATGATCAGACGGTCACCATCACCATCAAAGGCAACCCCCAGATCGGCCTTGCACTCCAGCACCTTGGCAACCAGTGCGTCAGGCGCAGTCGAGCCGACACCATCGTTGATGTTGAGACCATCCGGGGCGCAGCCCATGGTGATCACTTCGGCACCCAGCTCGCGGAAAACCGACGGCGCAATGTGGTAAGTAGCGCCGTGGCCACAGTCGACCACCATTTTCACCCCATCCAGATTCATGTGAGAGGGGAAGGTGCTCTTGCAGAATTCGATATAGCGACCGGCGGCATCATCAATGCGCACCGCTTTGCCAAGTTCGGCCGACTCGACACACTTGAGCTCGTGATCCAGCTCGGCTTCGATAGCCAGCTCGACATCATCGGGCAGCTTGGTGCCGTCGGCGGAGAAGAACTTGATGCCGTTGTCGTAGAAGGGGTTGTGGGAAGCACTGATGACGATGCCAGCTTCGGCACGGAAAGTGCGAGTCAGGTAGGCAACCGCCGGCGTGGGCATCGGCCCCATCAGAATGGCCTTGAGGCCTGCCGCGGAGAGCCCCGCTTCCAGCGCGGATTCCAGCATGTAACCGGAGATGCGGGTATCTTTGCCAATCAGCACCTTTTTGGTGCCCTTCTTGGAGAGCACTTTGCCGGCAGCCCAACCCAATTTCATTACAAAATCAGGGGTAATCGGGTATTCGCCAACCTTGCCGCGCACACCATCGGTACCGAAATACTTTCTTGCCATTGTCTGTTCTCTTTATTATCTGGAAATAAAATCTTGTCCCGTCATTGCCAGCCAACCGACGCGCAATGCGTCCATGGTCTCCCGTACATCGTGTACCCTGATGATGCGGGCCCCATGCTGCATGCCGATAAGGGCGCATGCCAGACTGCCCGCCAGACGCTCATCCACCGGACGGCCCAGCAGGTTGCCTATCATAGACTTTCGCGACATCCCCACCAATAGCGGCAAGCCATAATCAAGCAGTTCCTTTTGAGCCGCCAACAGCTGATAGTTGTGTGCAAGGGTTTTGCCAAAGCCATATCCCGGATCCAGCAACAGCTCTTCACGACGGATCCCGACCGCCAGACAAGCCGCAATACGCTCATCAAAGAAGGCGCGAACCTCCCCGATCAGGTCCTCATAGTGCGGCTCGACCTGCATGGTTCTCGGCTGCCCCTGCATATGCATCAGACAGACCGGAACCCGCGCTTCGGCCGCGGCCTGCAGCGCTCCAGGCTCTTGCAGCGCCCGCACATCGTTGATCAGATGGGCACCCGCCTTGCAACCCTCCCGCATCACAGCCGCTTTGGAGGTATCGAGGGAGATCATCACATCCAGCTCACGAACCATCTGCTCCACAACAGGAATGACCCTGTCCAGCTCCTCCTGCTCGTTCACATCGGGCGCACCGGGGCGGGTTGACTCGCCACCGATGTCGATGAGGGTCGCACCGTCAGAGACCATCTGGCGCGCATGGGCCATTGCCCGTTCAAACTGGTTGAAATTACCGCCATCGGAGAAGGAGTCGGGCGTCACATTGAGGATCCCCATCACATGGGGACGATCGAGGGAGAGGCTGAGCCCCTTGCTGGTTAACTGCATTTTCACGTCCATCTGATAAAGAAAAACCCCGGGCAAGCCCGGGGTTTGGAGAGTCACAATTATTTGGCCGGAGCATCGTTGGCTTTGTCGATAGTGACATCCGCCACCGGTGCAGCCTCATCGGCAGGCTTGGCCTCGGCAGCCACGGTGGAACCACCTTGCGGAGTATCACCGTGCTCGTCATGCCAGTTGCTCGGAGCACGTACCTCGCGACGCGCCATCAGATCATCGATCTGTTTGGCGTCGATGGTCTCGTACTTCATCAGCGCATCTTTCATGCTGTGCAACACGTCCATGTTATCCAGCAGGATCTGCTTGGAACGGGCGTAGTTGCGGTCGATGACCTGCTTGACCTCGGCATCGATAACGCGAGCGGTATCGTCGGACATGTGCTTGGCCTTGGCCATGCTGCGACCGAGGAACACCTCGCCATCTTCTTCAGCGTAGAGCATCGGGCCGAGACGCTCGGACATACCCCACTGGGTCACCATCTTGCGTGCAATGTCGGTCGCCCGCTCGATATCGTTGGACGCACCGGTCGATACCTTCTCGGCACCATAGATCAGCTCTTCTGCCAGACGACCGCCATACAGGCTGGAAATCATCGACTCCAGATGCTGCTTGGAGTGGCTCCAGCGATCCTGCTCCGGCAGATACATGGTCACACCCAGCGCACGACCGCGCGGAATGATGGAGACCTTGTAAACCGGGTCATGATCCGGCACCAGACGACCAATGATGGCGTGGCCAGCTTCGTGATACGCAGTCATCTCTTTCTCGGACTCTTTCATCACCATGGAGCGGCGTTCCGCACCCATCATGATCTTGTCCTTGGCCTTCTCGAACTCGGCCATGGAGACCACTCGGCGGCTCTCACGGGCAGAGAAGAGGGCAGCTTCGTTGACCAAGTTGGCCAAATCCGCACCGGAGAAACCGGGGGTACCACGGGCAATCAGCGCCGGATTCACGTCATCCGCCAACGGAACTTTGCGCATGTGCACTTTCAGGATCTGCTCGCGACCACGGACATCCGGCAGACCGACCACAACCTGACGGTCGAAACGGCCCGGACGCAGCAGTGCCGGATCCAGTACGTCAGGACGGTTGGTGGCAGCGATGACGATAATGCCTTCATTTCCTTCAAAACCATCCATCTCGACCAGCATCTGGTTGAGGGTCTGCTCACGTTCATCGTGACCACCACCCAGACCGGCGCCACGCTGACGACCGACCGCATCAATTTCATCGATGAAGATGATGCAAGGGGAAGATTTCTTGGCCTGTTCGAACATGTCACGCACCCGGGAGGCACCGACACCGACGAACATCTCCACGAAATCGGAACCAGAGATGGTGAAGAACGGCACCTTGGCCTCGCCCGCAATGGCCTTGGCCAGCAAAGTCTTACCGGTACCGGGAGGACCAACCAGCAGCACACCGGTCGGGATCTTGCCACCCAGTTTCTGGAATTTGCTCGGATCGCGCAGATAGTCGACCAGCTCCTTCACCTCTTCCTTGGCTTCATCGCAACCTGCAACGTCAGCAAAGGTGGTCTTGATCTGATCTTCGCTCATCAGGCGAGCCTTGCTCTTGCCGAACGACATGGCACCTTTGCCACCGCCGCCCTGCATCTGACGCATGAAGAAGACCCAGACACCGATCAGCAGAAGCATCGGGAACCAGGAGATGAAGATAGAGGTCAACAGAGACGGCTCTTCCGGCTTCTCGCCCATCACTTTGACATTGTGATTGAGCATGTCGTTGAGCAGCTGGGGATCCGGCGCAGGGATGATGGTGGTGAATCTTTCACCAGTACGCTTGACGCCATTAATGACCTTACCGTCCATCCGCACTTCACGGATCTGCTCTTGGGTCACCTCTTTAACGAAGCTGGAATAGTCCAGCTGGCGACTGGTGGTATCGCTGGGGCTGAAGCTATTGAACACCGACATCAAAACGACGGCGATGACCAGCCACAGGATTAAGTTTTTCGCCATGTCACTCAAATCAGTAACCTCGCAGACTGACAGTTAACGATGAAGGTTAGGGTACTACAGTTTAAAACCGGTAGCCACAATGTAGACTTCCCGTGATCTGGCGCGGGATGAGTCTGGTTTACGAATTTTGACAGCGGAGAAAAGTTTACGAATTTCATTGAGATAGGCATCAAAGCCCTCTCCCTGAAACACCTTCACTACGAAACTGCCGTCACTACGCAATACCTGATTGCACATGTCCAGCGCCAGCTCGACCAGATACATGGCGCGAGCCTGATCCACCTGCTGGGTACCGCTCATGTTGGGCGCCATATCAGACATCACGACATCGACCTTGTCGGGACCCACTCGCTCCAGCAAAGCGCCGAGTACAGTTTCCTCCCGAAAGTCTCCTTGCAGGAAATCGACACCAGCAATGGGATCCATCGGCAAAATGTCACATGCGATGACGCGACCCGAATCACCAACCTGTTCAACCGCGAACTGGGACCAACCACCGGGGGCTGCTCCCAAATCCACTACGGTCATGCCATGTTTCAGCAAGCGATCCTTGCCCTGGATCTCGTCAATCTTGAAAACAGCACGAGAACGCAGGCCCATTTTCTGGGCTTTTTTGACGTATTGATCGTCGAAATGTTCTTTTAACCAGCGAGTTGAACTGGGGGAACGTTTTTTCTGGGTCATGATAATCGACTTTAAAAAACCACAAGGGTTATTAGTATTAAGGGCTAAGTGGGGGTAGAATACGCCCCTTTCAACCCTGACTTATGAAGAAATTGCGATGATTCTCAACAATAAACAGAAACAGTACCTTAAGGGCCTTGCCCATAGCCTCAAGCCTGTCGTCCTGCTGGGTCAGCATGGTCTGACCGAAGGTGTACTGGCCGAGATCGATCTGGCACTGAACCATCACGAGCTGATCAAGGTTAAGGTTGCCTCTGAAGATCGCGAAATGAAACAACTGGTTATGGATGCTATCGTCCGTGAAACCGGTTCAATCAAGGTGCAAAGCATGGGTCATGTGCTGACCATTTATCGTCAAGCCAACGAACCCAAAATCCAGCTGCCCCGCAAGTAAAAGGAAAGAGCATCGCTCTTTCCTTATTCCACTTCTTCCCGAGTCGCTTGCCAAAGTAGTCGCAAAGCCCTTAACCTGCGATGAATACTTCCGGACACGCATTATGGCTCACCATCCTATTCTGACCGACGATGAGCTGGCCATGCTGCGGGACTTGGGGAGCAATCAGGACACCCATGTTCTGACTGGTCACCTCGATGCCCCCATGCTTGGCTTGCTGCAAAAAGCCGAACACCTCGTACTCGAAGCCCGCTTCGCAGGCCATCAGCTGCGTTTTCCCCTGAGCTTTACCCAAGGGGAAGATGGCTTCGTCGAGCCCCGGTTATCTGCACCGGTCATCAGGGAGCTGGGGTTTGCGCAACCGCGGGCCTGGCGTCTCACCCAAAAAGCCAAGCTTTGCAGCGACCAGGGCCTGTTTCAGGTGCTCAGCCTCTCCCTCAACGGCCTCATCGTGGAAAATTTGCCAACCGACATGGTGGCCGATACCCCCATCAACGGCGAGCTCTGCATCGAGCAAGAGGCCCCTCTTCCACTGCAGGGACGACTGGTAAGGCGCATCAAAGCCAATGCCGACCATGCCACCTGGGCGCTGAGCTTTCAAATGAGCGAGAGCAACATAGAACGGCTGCGCCACTGGTTGTTTCAGCGTCATCAGGACGCCTTTACCGAGGCGTATCTGTCCTGATTTTTATCAATAATCATATAGATAAAGACAAACAGGGGAGCGCTAGCCCCCCTGTTTCATCGTCTGTAGCATTCGCTTAGATATAAGCGACTTCCAGTACTTCGTATTCCACATCGCCAGCAGGGGTCTTGACGATTGCGACATCGTCCACTTCCTTGCCAATCAGGGCGCGGGCAATGGGGGAGTTGACAGAGATGAGGTTCTGTTTGATATCAGCCTCATCGTCACCCACGATGCGGTAAACCACCTCTTCCTCTGTCTCGCTCTTGAGCAAAGTCACAGTCGCGCCAAAAATAACGCGGCCGTTGTTGGTCATCTTGGTGACATCGATCACCTGCGCATTGGAGAGCTTGGCTTCAATCTCCTGAATGCGGCCTTCACAGAACCCCTGCTGCTCGCGAGCGGCATGGTATTCGGCGTTTTCCTTCAGATCACCGTGCTCACGGGCATCGGCAATCGCTTCGATAATCTGGGGACGAAGCTCGGTCTTGAGATAATCGAGCTCTTCGCGCAGCTTCTCAGCGCCGCGAACAGTCATCGGAGTATGATTCATAGTCGAAACCTGGGTTGCTTGAAAATAGAAACTGCGGCCATCTGCAAGGAGGCCGCAGCAATCGGTTCGGATGAGGCATCTTAATATGAAGCCAACACAAAATCCACGTCAGCCCCCTGATGCAGATCCCACTTGCGTCATCGACATTCCCCTCGCTTACTTTCCTTCCGGTACGGAAATGGGGGCCGAAACAGTCGGTTTGCCCTGCATGATGGCGATCTCCACCCGCCGGTTCATCCGACGATTTTCCGAGGTGGTATTGGGCACCAATGGTTGGGAGTCCGCCATCCCCTGCACCACCAGTCGCCCCTGATCAAAACCGGGGACCTTCAGCATCTGGTGCGCCACCGCCACCGCCCGTTGCGACGACAACTCCCAGTTGGACTGGAACAGCTCATCTTCGGTCGCCACGTTGTCGGTGTGACCGGAGATGGTGATTTCACCCGGCACATCCTTGAGCAGGGTCGCGACCTTGCGAATGACCGGCCAGAACTGGGGCTGCAGAAACGCCGAACCGGCCGGGAACGACGCTTTTTCCCTGATCCGGATGATGATCTGCTGGCCCAGCGCCTCAATTTCGATGGCGCCATCCTGGATCTGATCTTTCATCTGCTCGGCGAGGGCTTTGGCCAGGGTATTGGACTGTTCTTGCGCCTTCTTCGCATCCTGCGCGGTATCGCCCCCCGTCTGCTTGCCGTCACTCTTGTCCTGACCACCGGCCTGATCCGCCTCGCCGGGCAGAAACTCCAGTTCGGTCTGAGTCATATCGATGGTTTGCTGCATCACGGTATCAATCGGCGTGGGCTCAGGGCGACCGGGCCTGAACTCCTGGGCAATCACCGAGGTTCCCTTGGGAATATCTTTCACCTCAAGGATGTTCTGCACTCCGAAAGCATTCTTCATAGAGCCCGCGATCTGCTTGAACTTGAGTACGTCCATTTCGGCAAAGGAGAGCAGCAGCACGAAGAAGCACATCAGCAGCGACATCAGGTCGGCAAAGGTGCCCATATAGGCAGGAAGACCGGGGGGGGGACATTTGCAATCAGACATGGTTCCTACTCCGCGCCGGTATTGCGTTTGGACTGGCTCAGATAGTTCTGCAGCATGGACTGGATCACCCGCGGGTTCTGACCATCCTGAATACCCATAATGGCATCAAGGATCAGGGTACGACTGAGCTTCTCCTCCCCGCTGCGCAGCTCCAGCTTGTCAGCAATAGGAATAGCGATCATGTTGGCCTCAATCGCTCCGTACAGGGTGGTCAGCAAGGCCACCGCCATCGCCGGACCGATCGACTTGGGGTCACTCATATTTGACAACATAGCCACCAGGCCCACCAACGTACCTATCATCCCCATGGCAGGGCCCAGATCCCCAAGGGTACGGAAGACCTTGATAGCAATGACATGGCGCTCGGCTGTCAGGTCGATATCCTTTTCCATCACGGCGCGCACCACTTCGGCATCGTGACCATCCACCAGCATGTCGATCCCTTTTTTCATAAATGCATTGGGGATCTCTGCGGCTTCCAGCGCCAGAAAGCCCCCTTTGCGAGCCGCGTCAGCCAGTTCAACGGCTTTGGCGATCAGGTCGTCGAGCTTGTCGCCCTTGTACATAAAGGCTTTGCCCGCCACCTTGAAAGCCAGAAAAAACTGCCCGATATTGAACTTCATCATGGCGATGAAGATTGAGCCAAGAATAGTGATATAGACCGATGGCATATCGATAAACATGCTCAACGAGCCACCAAGGATCATGCCGTAAATCACGACACCGAATCCTAAAACGATACCTAACAAGCTCCCTAGATCCACGTCCCTACTCCTGTCACCGGTTCTTATGCCTAATTATAGTTTGTTGAATTTTCTGCTATTGCGACCCTAGCGGCAAGCATGCATCCACTGAGAATGATGGCTCATTATCGGCCAGTTTAGTGAGAGTTTGAGGGGGCAATGCTTTTCTGCCTCCCCCCTGTGGACGGTCGATGTTAATATAAGCCGTTTTTTTCAATCCCCGAGGATGGACATGGCCAGTAAAAAAATCGACCGTCTGAGTTTTGATGCCACTCTGGAAGAGCTGGAAACCATCGTTCATCAGCTGGAACAAGGTTCCCTACCCCTGGAAGAGGCACTCAAGCAGTTCGAGCAGGGCGTTCATCTGGTTCGGGCCGGTCAGCAGAAGCTGGAACTGGCCGAACAGAAGATCCAGATCCTGCTCAGTCAAGCCGATGGCAGTGACCAGCTCGCCCCCTTCCAGCCAGAACAAGGAGAGGAGTGAGTGGCGCTGGACCATTTTTCCCGTCTGCATCGTCAGCGTATTGACGACTGTCTGTCAGCACAACTTGAATCCTTGCCCGCCATGGCGCCGCGCCTGCGCGATGCCATGAGTTATGGCTTGCTGCTGGGCGGCAAGCGGGTTCGCCCGTTTCTGGTCTACGCGGTCGGCGAGATGCTGGGCGTCAAGAGCGAACTGCTGGATGGCCCTGCGGCTGCCGTGGAGTGCATCCACGCCTACTCCCTGCTGCACGATGACCTGCCCGCCATGGATAACGACGACCTGCGTCGTGGTCAGCCAACCGTTCACAAGGCGTTTGACGAAGGAACCGCCATTCTGGCCGGTGATGCGCTGCAGACCCTGGCGTTCTCCATTCTGGCCGATCACCCCATGCCCGATACCTTGATGGCCAACCGGGTGCGGATGCTGAGTACCCTCGCCCGCGCCTCCGGCTATCTGGGTATGTGTGGCGGTCAGGCGCTGGATCTGCAGGCCGAAGGTCGCCAGATCTCGCTAGCCGAGCTGGAGCAGGTACACCGCCACAAGACCGGTGCACTAATTGAATGTGCCGTGGCACTCGGCGCCCTGTGCAAAGCCGATGTCGATGACGCCACGCTGGCTGCACTGCAAACCTATGCATCCGCCATCGGCCTCGCCTTCCAGGTGCAGGATGACATCCTCGACATCACAGGCGATACCGCCACCCTGGGCAAGCCACAAGGTTCTGACCTGGCGCTGGAGAAAAGTACCTATCCGGCCCTGCTCGGACTCGAAAATGCCCGTGAGCTGGCTCGCGAACTGCATGGGAAAGCCTTAACAGCCCTGCAATCCTTGCCCTACAATACCGACATTCTGGAAGCGTTTGCCGATTACATCATCGAGCGAACCCACTAAACGCTGGATAACAGTAACAATATGAGCGTTGATATTAGCAATTTCCCCAACCTGGCCCTCGCGGACACTCCGGTCGAGCTGCGTTCCTTGCCCAAAGATCGGCTGCCGGTGCTGTGCAACGAGCTGCGCGAATATCTGCTGCGCTCTGTCAGCCGCTCAAGCGGACACTTTGCCTCCGGTCTCGGTACGGTCGAACTGACCGTGGCCCTGCACTACGTCTACAACACCCCGTTCGATCGGCTGATCTGGGACGTGGGCCATCAGGCCTATCCCCACAAGATCCTGACCGGGCGCCGTGATCAGATCCACACCATCCGGCAAAAGGATGGCCTGCACCCCTTCCCCTGGCGCGGCGAGAGCGAGTACGACGTGCTCTCCGTCGGCCACTCCAGTACCTCCATCGGTGCCGCCCTTGGCATGGCAGTCGCAGCCGAGAGCGAAGGGCTGGGTCGCAAGGTCGTTGCAGTGATCGGTGATGGTGCCATTACCGCAGGGATGGCCTTTGAAGCGCTCAACCACGCTGGCGATGTGCACAAGGACATGCTGGTGATCCTCAATGACAACGAGATGTCCATCTCCGAGAATGTCGGCGCGCTGAACAACCATCTGGCCCGGGTCATGTCCGGCAAGCTCTACACCACCATCCGCGAAGGTGGCAAGAAGGTGCTGGCGGGTCTGCCGCCGGTCAAAGAACTGGCCAAGCGGGCCGAAGAGCACCTCAAGGGGATGGTGGTGCCCGGCACCCTGTTCGAGGAGTTCGGCTTCAACTATATCGGCCCCATCGACGGTCACGATATCGAGGCACTGGTCGAGACCCTGCGCAACATGCGCAATCTCAAGGGCCCGCAGTTGCTGCACGTCAAGACCAAGAAGGGCAAGGGTTACGAGCCGGCGGAGAAAGACCCCATCGGCTATCATGCCGTGCCCAAGTTCAATCCTGACGAGTGCTCCCTGCCCAAGGCGAGCGGCGCCAAACCCACCTTCTCCGCCATCTTTGGCCAGTGGCTGTGCGACATGGCGGCCAAAGACGAGAAGCTGGTCGGCATCACCCCCGCCATGCGCGAAGGCTCGGGGCTGGTGAAATTCAGCCAGCAATATCCGGATCGCTACTTCGATGTGGCCATTGCCGAGCAACATGCGGTCACTTTCGCCGCCGGTCTTGCCATCGCCGACAAGAAGCCGGTGGTGGCCATCTATTCGAGCTTCCTGCAGCGCGCCTACGATCAGGTGATCCACGATGTGGCGCTGCAAGATCTGCCGGTGCTATTCGCCATCGACCGGGCCGGTCTGGTGGGCGCCGATGGCCCGACCCATCAGGGGGCGTTCGACATCAGCTTCCTGCGCACCGTGCCCAACATGGTGGTGATGACGCCATCTGACGAGAGCGAATGCCGCCAGATGCTCTATACCGGCTATCTCCATCAAGGCCCTGCCGCCGTGCGTTACCCCCGCGGTAGCAGCCTGAGCGATGCCCCCATCTCGTCAGAGATGCAAGCACTGGAGCTTGGCAAGGGTCGTATCCTGCGAGAGGGCAAGGGCACTGCCATTCTGGCGTTTGGCACCTTGCTGCACCACGCGAAAGCGGCCGCCGAAGCACTGGATGCCACCCTGGTGGACATGCGCTTTGTCAAACCAATGGATGAGGCACTGGTGCTGTCGCTGGCAGCCAGCCACGATCAGTTTGTTACTCTGGAAGACAACGCCATCATGGGCGGCGCCGGTTCGGCGGTGAACGAGCTGCTGATGCGCAGCAAACAGTGCAAGCCGGTGCTCAACCTTGGCTTGCCGGATCGCTTCGTGGAACAGGGTACCCAGCAGGAGATCTATGCCCTGCTCGGTCTGGACGATGCAGGCATCCAGCGCAGCATCGAAAGCTGGCTGAAAGCCTGACCTGCTGCTAGTTAAAGAAGATACAAGAAGGGCGCCTGATGGCGCCCTTCTTGTATCTTCACTTCTGACCGGAGTTAACCCTTGTAAATCTTCGGGTTAAACACATCCCGCAGCCAGTCGCCCAGCAGGTTGATGACCAGCACCAGCACCACCAGACAGATACCTGGGAAGGCGGTGATCCACCAGGAGCCGGAGAAGATGTAGTTGAAGCCAACGCTGATAAGCGAACCAAGCGAGGGCTGATCAACCGGCATCCCCAGACCAAGGAAGGAGAGCGCAGCTTCACTCATGATGGCGTTGGCCACCTGCACGGTGGAGATAACCAGAATGGGCGACAAACAGTTGGGTAGAATGTGGCGGAACATGATGCGCGGGGCACGGAACCCCATCACCTTGGCCGCTTCCACATACTCCTTCTTCTTCTCCGCCAGCACAGAAGCACGCACGGTACGGGCATACTGCGGCCACTCGGCGATACCGATGATCACCACCAGCATCATGATGGCAAACTTCGAGTAAAACTCGGAGCCAAAGGTTGCCTGAAAGATGGCGGAGATGATGATCGCCACCATCATGGTGGAGAACGACAGCTGCACATCGGCAAAGCGCATCAACAGGTTGTCAATGCGACCACCGAAATAACCGGCAATCAGACCGATGACGATACCGAGCACCAGCTGCAGCGCCACCGCAAACAGGCCGATGGTGAGGGAGATACGGGCGCCATAGAGGATGGTGCTCCAGATATCCCGCCCCTGGTTGTCGGTACCGAGCCAGAAACGCTCCTCGCCGCCTTCGAGCCAGGAGGGAGGCAACTCGGCATCCATCAGATCAAAACTGGTCTGGTCATAGACGTTGTGCGGGGCGAGCCAGGGGGCCAGCAGCGCCGCCAGCACAAATACCACGAACACCGCAAAGCTGAACATGGCTACCTTGTCCCGCAGGAAGTAGTAGACGATGTCTGAGTTCTTGAATCGTGCCCAACGGCTTGGGCTTGCAGTTACAGCGTTACTCATGCTTACCCCTTGGCAGTCAGGTTAACGGTCGGGTTAATCAACCCGTAGAGCAGGTCGACCAGGGTATTGGTCACCACGAAGATCAGTCCCACGAAGATGACGTAGGCGGTAATGAGGGGCGTATCGACCCGGTGGATCGCTTCAAGAAACAGGAAGCCGGTGCCCGGCCACTGGAACACGCTCTCGGTCAGAATGGTGTAGGCCACCATGGTGCCGATCTGCACCCCGCCGACGGTAATAACCGGCAGCATGGTGTTCTTCAGAGCGTGCTGATAGTAGACCTTGTTGTTGTCCAGCCCCTTGGCGCGGGCGAATTTGACGTACTCGGAGGAGAGCTGCTCCAGCATCTCGGAGCGCACCAGCCGGATAAACAGCGGCAACATGATGGAAGAGAGGGACACCGCGGGCAGGATCAGGTGCTTGATGCCATCCCAGGTGAAGAAGCCCGACTCCCAGCCCAGCAGGTTACGGGTCTCGCCGCGGCCATAGGCCGGCAGCCAGCCCAGCTGGATGGAGAAGAGGTACATCAGCATGATGGCGGTCAAAAATACCGGGATCGAAATGCCGATGCTGCTCCCCGCCATGATGATCTTGGTGGGTATGCTGCGCGGGCGGATCGCCGAATAGACACCGAGTGGAATGGAGACCACCACGATGATGAGCGCTGCAGCAAACACCAGCTCAAGGGTAGCCACCAGCTTGTCGAGGATCACCTCGAGAGCGGGTCGCTTGAAGAAATAGGAGGTGCCCAAATCCCCATGCACCGCATTTTTCAAAAAGCGGCTGTATTTGATGAGGAAGGGATCGTTAAGGCCCATCTTCTCGCGCAACTCGTGACGCTGGGCTTCGGAGACGGATTGTCCCACCAGCTCGCGTAACGGGTCACCCAGGTTATCCTGGATGGAGAAGGCGACCAGGCTGATGACGAACATCACTATCACGGCCTGATAGAACCGTTTCAGCAGGAATGTAAACATGCTTGTCCTTCTACGTGGCCTGTGTCGTGGCACAGGCTTCTGTTAGTGGACGGAGTGGCCAGCTGACCACCCCGCCCCGTCCTTCCTTGCGACGTTCTCTTACTTGCTGACCACCAGGTCACCCAGGTAAGGGAAGTTCATCACGTTGACCACCGGCTTGATGTCGACGTTCTTCTTGGCGCCATAGGCCAGATCTTCCCAGTGCAACGGCACATAGGCAGCATCTTCGATCAGCATGGCTTCGACCTTCTTCAGCATCTCGGCACGCTTGGCCGGATCGGTCTCGGCGTTGGCATCCATCACCAGCTTGTCAGCTTCGGCGTTGGCGTAACCAGCGCAGTTGTATTGGCCCATACCGGTCTTGGCATCCTTGGTGAAGGTCAGGAACTCGAAGAAGTTCGCGGTATCTTCAGTGTCGGAGTGCCAGCCGATCAGCTGCATGTCCGCGGCGCACTTGTCAAACTCAGGCCAGTACTGGGCCACCGGCATGGTCTTCAGATCTACCTTGATGTTGATCTTGGCCAGCATGGCTGAGACAGCCTGGGCAATCTTGACGTCGTTGACGTAGCGGGCAGCCGGGGAGATGAAGGTCATCTTGAAGCCTTTCTCGTAACCGGCCTCTTTCATCAGCTCCTTGGCCTTGGCCAGATCATACTGGGGTACCAGCGCCTCGTTGTGACCGGCATAGCCTTTCGGGCTCAGTTGGCCCGCTGGGGTACCGAAGCCCTTGTTGATCTTCTCGACGATGCCTACCTGGTTGATAGCGTAGTTGATCGCCTGACGTACACGCTTGTCTTTCAGTGCCGGGTTGGTGTTCTGGTTCAGCTCGATGATGATGGCGCGGGTACCGGACAGGGTCACCAGCTGGGAGTCCTTGCCATTCTTCACGCGCTCCAGATCGTTCGGCGCAACCGGATAGATCATGTCCACGTCGCCACCCAGCAGGGCTGCAACACGGGTCGCATCTTCCTTGATCGGCACCACGGTCAGGTTCTCGACGTTACCCTTGGAGGCTTTATCCCAGTAGTTGGCGTTGCGGGCATAATCCAGCTTCACACCCTGCTCGCGGAACTTGACGGTGAACGGGCCAGTACCGGAGACGTGGGTAGAGGCGTAGGAGTCGCCGTTTTTGACGATCTCGGCCTTGTCTTTACCCGCTTCGGTCTTGCCGGTATAGAACTTGGAGTCCATCGGGAAGATGTAGGTGACGGTCTGCAGCACCAGCGGGAACGGCTTGGCGGTGACGAGATCCACGGTGTAGTCATCGACCTTCTTCACTTCGCTGATGGGATCGAAGATCGCCTTGAAGTCGACGGAGGATTTCAGGCGGTTGACGGTCCACACCACGTCATCTGCGGTGAAGTCGTTACCGGAGTGGAACTTGACCCCTTTGCGCAGGTGGAAGCGGACGGTCTTGTCATCGACACGCTCGAACTTCTCGGCCAGACGGGGCTCGAACTGCAAGTCCTGGGTGTAACGCATCAGGGGATCGAATACCAGGTGCGACATCTCCAGGGTCTGACCGGAGAGCTGCTCCTGCGGATCCAGCGAAGTGGCGTCAGAAGCGACACCCACCTTGATATCAGCGGCTGAGACACTGAAGGCGAAACCGGCGGCAAACAGCGCCAGGGCAATCTTGGACAATCCTTTCTTCATCTTGTTCTCCATGCTTTTGGCTTTCTTATGACACTTTTTTTGACAAGCAGACCGGCGCACCGGCGCTCTCCTAGCTTGCGATTTCCAGCCCCTCGCGGGACATTCCCTTGAACTCCGGCATGAGGGAGATCAGCTTGCGGCTGTACTCATGCTCGGCATTGGTAAAGAGTTTCTCGGTCTCGGCCACCTCCACCAGATGGCCGTGCTGCATCACCCCGATGCGGTCGCACATCTGGCGGATCACCGGCAGATCGTGGCTGATAAACAGCATGGTGAGCTTGAGCTCCTGCTGCAGATCCTTGAGCAGGTTGAGGATCTGGGCCTGCACCGACACATCCAGTGCCGAGGTCGGCTCGTCGCAGATAAGGAAGCGCGGGCGAGTGGCCAGGGCGCGGGCAATGGAGATACGCTGGCGCTGACCGCCGGAGAACTCGTGGGGATACTTGACCCCGGCACCACGACCGAGACCCACGTGATCCAGCAGATCGCCGACAATCCCCTCAATCTGGCTCTCACTGCTCGCCAGCTGATGGAAGCGGATCGGCTCGGCAATGATGTCGCGTACCTTCATCCGCGGGTTCATCGACGAATAGGGGTTCTGGAACACCATCTGCATCTGGCGGCGCAGCGGGCGACGCTCGCGCTCGCTCTTGAGGGCGGTCAGATCGATCCCCTCAAAGAAGATTTTGCCGGTATCAGGCGGATAGAGACCGGTGATGGCGCGGGCAATGGTCGATTTACCGGAGCCCGACTCCCCCACCAGACCGAAGGTCTCCCCTTCGAAGATCTCGAAGCTGATGTTGTTGCAGGCGCGCACATACTGGCGACGGCTCGGGAAGATGGAGTCCTTGGTGACGAATTTCAGATCGACATTCTCCACCCGCAGCAGCGCCCCTTCATAGGCACGCTCGTCCTGACTCTGGCCGAGCCAGTGGGTCTTGAGGTCGATATTGGTATCCGGCGCACTGGCATCCTCGATATAGGAGACCAGCGGGAAACGCACCAGCTTCACGTCGGAGCGGGGTACCGCCGAGATGAGGCTGCGGGTATAGGGGTGATTGGGGCTGCCCAGCACCTGTTCGGTCAGGCCGAACTCCACCAGATCGCCGCGATACATCACCGCCACCTTGTCGGTGACGTTGGAGACCACGCCCATATCGTGGGTCACCAGCATGCAGCCCACCTGGCGCTCTTTGCAGAGGGCGCGGATAAGCTGGAGGATCTGATCCTGAATGGAAACGTCGAGCGCCGTGGTCGGCTCATCGGCGATGATCAGCTCCGGATCGCAGGAGAGCGCAATGGCGATAACCACCCGCTGACGCATGCCACCGGAAAACTGGTGTGGGTACTGCTTGATGCGCAGCTCCGGACTCGGGATCCCCACTGCCCCCATCAGCTCCAATGCCTTGGCAGAAGCAGCTTCGCGAGAGAGGTCGGTATTGGCCAGAATGGTCTCCACCAGCTGATGCTCAACGGTGAACAGCGGGTTGAGGGAGGTCATGGGGTCCTGGAAGATGAACCCGATACGGGAGCCACGGATGGCCCGCATCTCATTCTGGCTCTTGCCGGAGATGAGCTCGCCATTGAGATAGATATCACCACGGGCGATGCGACCCGGCGGGCTCAGCAGATCGATAACGGCGTTGCCGATGGTGGACTTGCCGGCGCCGGATTCACCGACCACCCCGACAATCTCACCCTTTTCGATAGAGAAAGAGAGATCCTTCACCGCGGCCAGCACCCCGTAGCGGGAGGGGTACTCGATCCGCAAGTTCTTTACTTCGAGCAAGGACATGTTTACCTCTGCGGGGGACATCCGTCCCAAATAATTCGTCCGTAAATCAGCCGCAGATGCCGGTTGTTACCTTGGGCAATATTTGCTCAATCCATGAGGCAGCGAAACCAGCGATCCGGGCGGGTTTTTTGCATTTTTTTGGAATAACCCGCGAGTAACTTAGACGGTTTGACCACGGGTGTAAATGATTGAGTTATACAATTCCGCAATGTTTTGTGCAGATAACCACCAATTCGGCAGAGATAAATGATGATTTTCGTCACACAAATGGCCGGTGCGTCCGTACATCTATTGGTATCATTACTTTAATTTCAACAACAACGCAACAAGCAGCATTTATCACTATTTCAAAAAC
Source organism: Aeromonas sp. ZOR0001 (assembly GCF_000801015.1). Taxonomy (NCBI): domain Bacteria; kingdom Pseudomonadati; phylum Pseudomonadota; class Gammaproteobacteria; order Aeromonadales; family Aeromonadaceae; genus Aeromonas; species Aeromonas sp. ZOR0001. The sequence continues at coordinate 206,048 of NZ_JRJY01000080.1, forward strand.
GATCACGAGCCCCGAATGAGTAGTGAATATTTATGTGAAATGGATGATAAACGGCAGCATATGCCGATGAATGAAAATTAAGCAGATATAAATCGGGGGATGCAAGAACGGTCATCCCCCGGAAGGTGGCTCTCAACCGAGCCAGAATGCCAGTAATTGCATACAAAACAGGGCGAACAGGCCGGCGATCAGATCGTCCAGCATGATGCCCAGGCCACCGTGGATCCGGCGATCAAACCAGGAGATGGGCCAGGGCTTGAGCACATCAAACAACCGGAACAGCGCGAAGCCCGCCACCACCCACTCCCAACCGGCTGGCGCGGCGATCATGGTGACGCCAAAACCGATCACCTCGTCCCAGACGATGGCACCGTGATCCGGCATGCCGATGGCATCGGTGGCGCTCTGGCAGATACGAATACCGACCACAAAACCCACCACCAGCAAGGCGATAAACCAGTGGGTCGGCAGCCCGCTCACCAGCAGGTAGAGCGGAATGGCCGCCAGGGTGCCCATGGTGCCTGGCGCTTTGGGGCTGAGACCGGAACCAAACCCCACCGCCAAAAAGTGAAGCGGATTTTTCAGATCCAGTCGTGTCAGCTCGGGCTTTATCCTGAACAAACTCATGCGAAGTGATCCCACCCTTTCAGTTGCAACTCGACCGCCTGGTCGCCACGCAGGTAGTCGATGCCCGGCTCGCCCGCCACGATGCGGCCGATACGGCTGAACTTGACCCCGCTGTGGGCCAGCGCCGTATCGAGCGCGCCGCGGTGCTCCTCCGGTACGGTAAAGCAGAGCTCGTAGTCATCGCCACCGGCCAGCGCCAGTTGCCACGCCTCCTGCTCGCTCACCGCATCCTGCAGCACCGGCGAGAGCGGCAGCAGATCGAGATCGATCTGGGCCCGCACGCCGGAGGCCTTGAGGATATGGCCGAGATCCGATGCCAGCCCGTCGGAGAGATCCAGCGCACTGCCCGCCAGCCCGCGCAGCGCCTGACCGGCCAGAATGCGGGGATGGGGATGGTCGAGCCGTGGCAGCACCGCAGCCAGCTGGTTCTCGTTTAGGGTGCGTTTGCCCAGCAGGTGGGAGAGCGCCAGCGCGGCATCTCCCAGGGTACCGGTGACATAGATGCCGTCACCGGCTTTGGCGCCGCTGCGCATCAGGGCGCGACCGGCAGGCACCGACCCCTTCACCGAGATGGTGATGGAGAGCGGCCCGCGGGTCATGTCTCCGCCCACCAACGCCACGTTGTAGTACTCGGCCAGCTCCAGAAACCCTTCGGCAAAACCGGCGACCCAACCTTCGTTGATGGCAGGCAGGGTCAGCGCCAGCGACACCCAGCGCGGCTCGGCCCCCATGGCGGCGAGATCGGAGAGATTGACCGCCAGCGCCTTGTAGCCGAGATCCACCGGATCCATGTCGGGAAAAAAGTGTACGCCGCTCACCAGTGTGTCGGTGCTCACCGCCAGCTGGGTATCGGGGGGCAGGGTCAGCAGGGCACAGTCATCTCCAGGGCCCATCACCACGTCCTTGCGGGCGTGGGGGACCTTGAAGTACTTATCAATCAGCTCAAATTCACCCATACAGTAAAAAGCCAGCAATAAGCTGGCTCCTCTCTTAGATGCTGACGGACAGCAGGATCAACGCTTGTTCAGCGACTTGATCACCTTGTCCAGTACACCGTTGACAAACTTGTGGCTGTCATCGGCAGCAAAAGCTTTGGCCAGCTCGATCGCTTCGTTGATGACCACGCGCGGCGGTACATCATCACGACGGGTCAGCTCGTAGGTCGCCAGACGCAGGATCGCCTTGTCCACCATGTCCACTTCTTCCAGCGGACGGGAGAGGAAAGGTGCAAACACCTTGTCCAGCTCGCTGCAGTGGAGGGCTACCCCGAACAGCAGATCGCGGAAATAGTTCAGGTCTACACCCTTGGTGTCCTGATCGATCTTGAACTGCTCTTCGATGTCACCCACGTTAGCCTTGGTCATCTGCCACTGGTAGATGGCCTGGGTGGCGCAATGGCGGGCTTTACGGCGCTCAGACGGTTTCAATGTACTTCTCCTCGTTACACGTCCAGTTCTTTCAGGACGTTGATCATTTCGAGCGCTGCCAGTGCAGCCTCTGCACCCTTGTTACCCGCCTTGGTACCTGCACGCTCGATGGCTTGTTCAATGTTTTCAGTGGTCAGCACACCGAAGGCAACGGGAATTTCATATTCCATCATTACCTGGGCCATGCCCTTGCTGTTCTCGTTTGCCACTAGGTCGAAGTGGTAGGTGCCGCCACGGATGACAGTACCGACCGCCACGATGGCGTCGTATTGACCACTCTTGGCCAGCTTCTTGATGACCAATGGCATTTCAACCGCGCCCGGCACTTTTACCAGTGTCAGGTTGCTGTCCTGCACTTGACCTTGACGCTTCAGTACGTCCACCGCGCCGTTCACCAGACTGTCGTTGATGAAGCTGTTGAAACGGGCAACAACAATAGCAACGCGCGCCTCAGGAGCGGCGATATTTCCTTCGATAACCTTCATTGGAAATCCTGTATCTGTGCAATCAAAAGGGCCGGAGTCAAAAGTGCGCACATTCTAGCACAACAGACCCACGACAAAAACCATGGCCGCAATAGACAGCCATGATCGCGATGTAACCAGTCCGGCGCGCTTACTCGCCGGTAAATTCCACAACTTCCAGGCCTAAACCACCCGGAAGGGGATGGTACTTCTCTGGTAGAACGTTATTCGCCGATGTACTCAACCACTTCCAGACCGAAACCACCGAGGGCATGGTACTTCTTCGGCGAGCTCAACAGGCGCATCTTGCTCACGCCAAGGGCCTTGAGGATCTGGGAACCCACACCAACACGGCGCGAGGTGCCCTGCCACTTGGCTCCTTCCGGTGCCAGTCCCTTGTCGGCGGCTTCAAAACCCTTGACCCGGGCCAGCAACTCGGCGCCATGGGATTCCGCTCCCAAAATCACAAGCACCCCGCCCTCGTCGGCGATGCGGGCCATAGATTTGGGCAGCGGCCAGCTGCGGGCGGCGTGGCGGTCGGTCAGCAGCAGATCGCTCAGCACATCGTGCAGATGGACGCGCACCAGGGTCGGCTGGTCCGCCTGTACCTCACCCTTTTTCAGGGCGAAGTGAACCTGATTGTCGATGGTGTCACGGAAGGTGATGAGGTCAAACTCGCCAAACTCGGTCGGCAGCTTGCACTCAGCCACCTTCTCGACCGTGGTCTCGTGCTGGTTGCGGTACTCGATAAGGTCGGCGATGGTGCCGAGCTTGATGCCGTGCTCCTCGGCGAAGATCTCCAGGTCAGGACGGCGCGCCATGGTGCCATCTTCGTTGAGGATCTCGACGATGACGGCGGCAGGCTCGAAACCAGCCAGACGGGCCAGATCGCAGCCCGCTTCGGTGTGACCGGCGCGGGTCAGCACGCCGCCATCCTGTGCCATCAGCGGGAAGATGTGGCCCGGCTGCACCAGATCGGCCGCCTTGGCATTGGGCGCCACAGCGGCCTGCACGGTCACCGCACGATCGGCGGCGGAGATACCTGTGGTCACCCCTTCTGCCGCCTCGATGGAGACGGTAAAGGCGGTGGAGAACTGGGCATTGTTGCGATCCACCATCAGCGGCAGCGCCAATTGCTTGCAGCGATCCCGGGTCAGGGTCAGGCAGATGAGGCCACGGCCGTAGCGGGCCATGAAGTTGATATCCTCCGGACGGACGCAGGAGGCGGCCATGATGAGGTCCCCTTCGTTCTCCCTGTCCTCGTCATCCATCAGGATCACCATCTTGCCAGCCTTGATATCGGCAATGATTTCCTGGGTTGTGCTCAGCGCCATGGGCTACTCCATCAGTGTGCTTGGGGGTTGAGCCCGCAGGCTCAACGCAAATGCGTGTGTATGTTGCTCTAGATTGGGGCTAGCGGCTCCATTTCAATCAGAGCGGGATCACAGAAAATCGTTTTGGTGGCCAGATTCAGCGCACACCGTCAGAGAAAACCTGCCTTGGCCAGGGTCTCCATGGTCAGGGTCGAGGCGCTGCTCTCCTGACTTTTCCCCATCATCAGCCGCTCCAGATAGCGGGCGATTTGATCCACCTCGAGGTTGACCTTGTGGCCCGGCTTCCAGCTGGCGATGGTGGTCTCCTGTGCGGTGTGGGGCACGATGGTCAGGCGAAACAGGTCGCCCTGCACCGCGTTGACGGTGAGGCTGATGCCATCCACAGCAATGGAGCCTTTCTCGGCGATATAGCGGGAGAGCTCCCCTGGCGCCTTGATCCAGTACTCGATGGCGCGACCGCTGCTGGAGACGCTTTTCACCTCCCCCACCCCGTCCACGTGGCCGGAGACCAGATGGCCGCCAAGACGGGAGGTGGGCATCAGCGCCTTCTCGAGGTTGACCCGATCGCCCACTCTGGCGGCGGCAAAGCCGGTACGGGAGAGGGTTTCCAGCGACACATCGGCGGTATAACTCTTGTCGCCCAGCGCCACCACGGTGAGGCAGACGCCGTTGGTGGCGATGGAGTCGCCCAGCTTGACGTCACTGAAGTCGAGATGCGGTGCATGGACGGTGAGGGCCATGTCGTCGCCCTGACGGCGCAGTTCGGCCAGGGTTCCCACCGCTTCGATAATTCCGGTAAACATGCAGATCACCTTACTGATGACGGGGGCTAATTATGCCCCCTTGAACATTGATAAATCAGGCTATTTTGGCGGTAATGCGAATATCCTGGCCGACCATGCGCACATCCTTGATGGCGAGCTTGGGCGCCTGGAACAGCCGGGTCAGGCCCGGCAGATGGAACAGGCCACGTCCCTCGTCGCCCATCAGTTTGGGCGCCTGATAGAGCACCAGCTCATCCACCAGCCCTTTTTCCAGCAGAGCGCCGCAGAGCCGCGGGCCCGCCTCGATGAGTACCGAGTTGACATTCTGCTTGGCCAGCAGCATGAAGAGGCTGACCAGATCCAGCTTGCCATCCAGCAGCGGCAGCTCCAGCTGCTGCACCCACTCGGGCCACTCGCCGGACGCCTTGTG
>NZ_JRJY01000080.1:211169-217954 GCF_000801015.1 Aeromonas sp. ZOR0001
GGGCCAGCAGCACCGGACTCTCGCTCTGGAACAGCGGCAAGTCGGGTGTGAGGCGGTTTTGCGAATCGACGATGACTCGCAGCGGCTGGCGCAGGGTCTCTTTGGGATAGCTCGCCTTGACCGAGGGGGGCAGCTCATCCCAGCGCACGGTCAGGGAAGCGCCATCGGCCAGCACGGTTTCGGCGCTGGAGAGCACCGCATCGTGACGGGCCCGCAGTCGTTGCACGTCACGGCGCGCATCCGGGGAGGTGATCCACTGGCTCTCGCCGCTCGCCATGGCGGTGCGGCCATCGAGACTGGCCCCCAGCTTGACGGTCACTCGCGGGAAGGCGGTCCGCATCCGCTTGAAAAAGCCCGGGTTGAGCGCTTCCGCTTCGCTCGCCAGCAGGCCGAAATCGGTCTTGATCCCCGCTTCGGAGAGCATACGCAGGCCACGCCCACCCACCTGGGGATTGGGATCGACCATGGCCGCCACCACCCGCGCTACGCCAGCGTTGATCAGCGCCTCGGCGCAGGGGGGAGTTCGACCGTGATGGGAGCAGGGTTCGAGGGTTACATAGGCGGTAGCACCACGGGCGTTGTCACCGGCGGCGCGCAGGGCGTAAACCTCGGCATGGGGCTCGCCCGCCTTCTGATGCCACCCTTCGCCAACCACCACGCCATCTTTGACCAGCACGGCGCCGACGCAGGGGTTGGGGGCCGTGGTGTAGCGGCCGCGGCGGGCCAGTTCGAGGGCCCGACTCATCCATTGGTAATCATCTTGACTAAACATTCGGGCTCCTTTGACAACACATCTCGACTTTACGCAGTATCGTAGGTTCGATTAGCGCAGCGTAATCGGACGCGGCAACATGGGTGAGAATGGCGGTTTACTTCTCCAGCTTGGCGATCTCTTCGCCGAACTCGCGAATATCTTCGAAGCTGCGATAGACGGAGGCAAAGCGAATATAGGCCACCTTGTCCAGACTCTTGAGCTCATCCATCACCAGATTGCCTACCAGCTCGGAGGCGACTTCACGCTCGCCGGTGGCACGCAGGCGGGATTTGATATGGTTGACCGCCTTTTCGATGGCCTCCATGCTCACCGGCCGCTTCTCCAGCGCCCGCAGGATGCCGGCGCGCAGCTTGTCTTCGTTGAACGGCTCGCGGGAACCGTTGGACTTGATGACGCGGGGCATCACCAGTTCGGCCATCTCGAAGGTGGTAAAACGCTCGTGACAGAGCAGACACTCACGACGGCGGCGCACCTGATGGCCTTCTGCCACCAAGCGGGAATCGATCACCTTGGTATCAACCGCACTACAGAATGGGCAATGCATCGGACCTCCGGCGTTAATGGAACAGGGACCGGCCCGGCGGGCCAGGATCTAGGTCGGCCAGTGTAGCACGGCCATCCAAAACCGGTAAAAGCCAGAAAAAACAATGCCACCCGCAGGTGGCATTGGTCTCAAACCGGATGGTCTGACTTATCAGCCATAAACCGGGAAGCGGCGGCAGATATCCAGCACCTTCTCGCGCACGGTGGCCAGTACGGCATCGTTGTCGTGGTTGTCCAGTACGTCGCAGATCCAGTGGGTCAGCTCGATGGACTCGGCTTCCTTGAAACCACGGCGGGTGATGGCCGGGGTACCGATCCGTACACCGGAGGTGACGAACGGGGAGCGCGGGTCGTTGGGCACGGAGTTCTTGTTGACGGTGATGTTGGCTTTGCCCAACGCAGCGTCAGCATCCTTACCGGTCAGCTCGCGGCCAATCAGATCAACCAGCATCAGGTGGTTGTCGGTACCGCCGGAGACGATCTTGTAACCGCGCTCGATAAAGGTGGCGGCCATCGCCTTGGCGTTTTTGACGACCTGAGCCTGATAGGTCTTGAACTCCGGCTCCAGCGCCTCTTTGAAGGCAACGGCTTTACCGGCGATGACGTGCATCAGCGGGCCACCCTGACCACCCGGGAAGACGGCAGAGTTGAGCTTCTTGTAGAGCTCCTCGTCGTCAGCGGCGGAGAGGATCAGACCACCGCGCGGACCGGCCAGGGTCTTGTGAGTGGTGGAGGTGACCACGTGAGCGTGGGGAACCGGGTTCGGGTAGACGCCAGCGGCAATCAGACCAGCCACGTGAGCCATGTCGACGAACAGGTAGGCACCGACCTTGTCAGCGATTTCGCGCATGCGGGCCCAGTCAACGATGCCGGAGTAGGCAGAGAAGCCACCGATCATCATCTTCGGCTTGTGCTCGACAGCCTGACGTTCCATGTCGTCGTAGTCGATCTTGCCGGACTCATCGATACCGTAAGGCACGATGTTGTAAAGCTTGCCGGAGAAGTTGACCGGAGAGCCGTGGGTCAGGTGACCGCCGTGGGCCAGGTTCATGCCCAGTACGGTGTCGCCCGGCTGCAGCAGGGCCATGTAGACGGCACTGTTGGCCTGGGAGCCGGAGTGCGGCTGCACGTTGGCGTAGGTGGCACCGAACAGCTCTTTGGCGCGCTCGATAGCCAGGGTTTCGACCACATCCACATACTCGCAACCACCGTAGTAACGCTTGGAGGGGTAACCTTCGGCGTACTTGTTGGTCAGCTGGGAGCCCTGGGCTTCCATGACACGGGGGCTGGTGTAGTTCTCAGACGCAATCAGCTCGATATGCTCTTCCTGACGACGGGTTTCGTCTGTGATGGCCTGCCACAATTGCGGATCATAATTGGCGATGGTCATGTCACGTTTCAACATCCGTTTCTCTCCTGAAAATCGTTTGCGCGTTAGGTGAAGTGGGCGCGGGCATTGTAACGTGAGCTGGATCAAAGAGACAGTCCAACCACCTAAAAAAATGTTGAATTTATGTTGTAAAAAACAAGATTCCCTCCCCGTTCAATACCCTGGCCGCTCCGCCAAACGGCACATTTTTCATCCCGCCGCGGGCGGGCAAAACCCGAAGGGGATCACAACGCCCTCTTTATCCATCCTGTAACATATTCATTCGAAACAAATTTAATGATGATGGAGCTGATTGCAGCCATGCATCCGAGGGGCTGCACCTAACCGGAGGAGTTCAAGATGGACCATCTGCTGACATTCGTGATCCTGGCTGTCTTTTTTCTGTTCTACTGGGTCTACTACACCAGCCAGCGCAAGCATGTCCCCACCACCTCGTGGGAGCAGCTCCCCACCAAAGCCGAATATCTGGCGGCCCACCCTGAATCAGTCGATGGCGACATCATCTTCTGTTATCACTGCGGCCACCACGAGTTGCTGGAGGTGGGCATGGTGCACCTGACCGATTTTCGCCGGGAATGGGTCTGTGCCAAGTGCAAGCAGGTGCTGTTTCGCGAGATCGAATAACGACGCAGAGGCTGGCCACCCTCCCTAAACGCCGTACATCGCCAGCAGGGATCAGAACGGCGCATCCCTGTCGGCCGCCAGCCACTGCTGCAACCCGCTCACCGCCGCGTCAAATTGCGCCCCGATTGTCGCAGGCTCCCCGCCTCCCGCCTCAAGAGCCGCACAGTGGCTGGCAAATTCGGTCAACCCAAGCGCCAGCGCACTCCCCTTGAGCTTGTGCGCCAGCTGACGTTGCTCACTTCCCTCACCCTGAGCCAACTTATCCACCAACACCCGCCCTTGCGACTCAAACAGCGCGACCAGCTGGCGGATCCGCGCCATGCCGAGCAGGGGCAGATCGGCATCCAGCACCGGATTGGCCCACTCAGGGTGGTTAATTGGGGGCACGGCTACTGATAACTGCACCTGCGGTTCGATAGAGGCCCCTTCTTGTCGAAATAGTTGATCTATGGCGTTCGCCAGCACCGCCAGCCGCACCGGCTTGCCGACAAAATCGACAAACCCGGCGGCAAGGCAGTGGCGGATATCCTCCGGATACATCTGGGCCGAGATGGCGATGGCGGGCAGCGGCCGCTCATGCATCTCCTCGCTGATGGCGGCCAGATCCTCGCGCAGGGTCATGCCGTCCATATCGGGCAGATTGATATCGAGCAGCGCCAGCTCGAAGGGACGCTCGGTCACCAGCGCCAGCGCACTGCGACCATCCTCGGCCAGGGTGACGCGATGGCCGAGGCGGGTCAGCATGCCGTGCGCCACCAACCGGTTGATCTCGTTATCCTCCACCAGCAGGATGTCACGGGACTGACCAAGGTGCAGCGGCTGTGCCTCGGCAGGCAGCTGGGCACTCGAGCGTTGCAAGGGCAGGCTGAAGCTGAATTCACACCCCTTGCCCGATTCGCTGACAAGGTTCAGCTCGCCCCCCATGGCAGTCACCAGCTTGCGGCTGATCGCCAGTCCCAGCCCGGTGCCGCCCTGATGGCCTATATCACGCTTGCGCTGGCGAAACGCCTCGAACACCGCCTCCTGCTCATCGGCCGGAATGCCGGGGCCGGTATCGAGCACCACGAAGCGGATGCAGGGCTCGGCGCAAGGGCCTTGGCAGGCAAGAGGCGCCACCGTCAGGGTAATCTGGCCACGGGCGGTAAACTTGACCGCATTGCCGAGCAAGTTGCCGAGCACCTGGCGCAGCTTGCCCAGATCCCCCTCGACCACAGGCGCCAGCCCGGGCGCATATTCCAACGCCAGGGTGACCCCCTTGGCCGCTGCCTTTGGCCGAAACAGCGCGCTCAGCTCATCCACCAGCTGGAACAGGGGGAAGGGCTCGCGGCGCGCCTCCACATGGCCCGCCTCTATCTTGGAGTAGTCGAGAATGTCGTTGAGGATCTCCAGCAGGGATTCGCCACTGTGCTCGATGGCGGCCAGATAGCGCTGCTGGGTATCGCTCAGGTGGGTATCTTCCAGCAGCGTCAGGCCCCCGAGAATGCCGTTCATGGGGGTGCGGATCTCGTGGCTCATGGTGGCGAGAAACACCGACTTGGCCCGGTTGGCCTGCTCGGCCTCGGCGCGGGCCTGCCGCTGCTTCTCCACCTCCTCATTGAGCCGCTCGTTGGCGTGGCTGAGCTGGCCGGTGCGCTCCTCGACCCGTGACTCCAGCTCGCGCTGATAGCGGCCCAGCTCAACCGCATTGTCACGAAACACCTGCAGGGCCCGCCCCAGCTCCGCCAGCTCATCGCGCCCGGTACTGGCAAGCGGCTCAAGGGGGGCCAGATCCCCGCGCGCCAACCGGCTCATCCCCGCCACCGCCCGTTGCAGCGGCCAGACGATCCGGCCATAGACCATGCGCCACATCAGCAGCATCAGCAGTAGCAGGGTGAGCAGGCCAATGCCCATCAACGCCTGCTCCAGCAGCCTGAGACGCTGGCTTAGCGCCTGCTGGCTCTGCCCCAGCGAATCGCGGGCACGGCTGACCAGCTCACCGACCTGCTGGTTGAGGCTGCTCATCAGGGCTTCGTTGGCACTGGCGAGCACCCGCAGCGCCTCCCCCTTGCCGAGCCAGTCGCTGCGCAGTTGCACCAGCTTGTCGCTCTGCGCCAGCACGGTCAGCGCCTGCTCCACCGCCTGCCGGCGGGCCGGATCGGTCACCGCCCCGGCTCGCAATTGCAAGATGGCAAGCTCCCGCAGCCCCTCTTGCAATAGCGTTTGCAACTGTTCCTGTCGTTCGCTGCGCCACATCTCCTCGATGCGCTGCTGCTGCATCAGGGTGCGATGACGCAGCTCGGTCATCTGCTCCAGCCAGTCGAGATCCTGTTCCAGCAGGCGGTCCAGCGTCCGGGTCGCCTGCGCACCTTGCTGTTGGTAGAGGAAACCCAATCCCGCCACCATCACGGTTTCGGCGTTCTCCATCTGGCTGCGCGCCAGCTCGGCGATCTGTCCGGCCGCCGCCACCAGACGGGCCCGCTGCGCCTCTCCCTGCACCATCAAGGTCAACCGCTCTCCCACCAGCCAGCCCTGCTGACCCAGATTGCCGATGATGCTCTGACTGAGCTGATCGATGCTTGTTGAACCCTGCCCACGCCCAAGTTGCACCAGCACCTGCTGCAGCTGTTGCCCCTGCAGAGTGAGCAAGCGTCCCTGATGTTCCCGCTCCTGCTCACTGGTTGCGGTGGCCAGCAGCCGCGACGTGCTCTGGATCTCGCCGCTGAGGCGAGAGAGCGTGCGGGCCAGCTCCTGATCGGCCAGAGTCTGCTGCACCCCTTGCTCCAGCTGGCGCAGATGGCTAAGCCCCACCCAGCCCAGCAGGGAGGCACTCAGGGTCAGCAACGCCATCAGGGAGAAGGCCAGCAACAACTTGCCACCCAGGCCGGAAAAGATTCTCACGGGAAGTCCCTTGGTTGTGGTCGGCTTTGACCGGATAATATGGCCCAACACTTTAACAAAACCCCTGACCATGCGAAGCGTCTATCTCTCCCCGTTGTTGCTGATCTGGTTGCTAATGCTTCCCCGCGCCGCCCTCGCCTTTGCGGTCGATATCTGGCCCGGCGGCGAATTCAGCGGCCAGCCGGTGCGCCAGCAGTGGCCGGAACCCGCTGCCGCAACCAAACCGCTGACCCTCTGTGCCCTCTACCCCCATCTGCGCGACGCCTACTGGCTCTCGGTCAATCAGGGCATGGTGGACGAGGCGAAGCGGCTGGGAGTCAAGCTGCAGATCCACGAAGCAGGGGGTTACGGCGCCCTTGCCGAGCAGCGCCAGCAGTTGCAGCGCTGCGTGCAGGAAGGGAGCGACGCCATCTTGCTCGGCGCGGTGAGCTATCAGGGCTTGCGCGAGGCCATCAAGGTCACGCCGCTGCCGATCTTTGGGCTGGTCAACGATCTGCCCAGCGGTCTGGTGCAGGCGAAGGTGGGGGTCTCCTGGTACCAGATGGGCTGGCAGATTGGCCACTGGCTGGCGCAGCG